>JBCBHR010000320.1:0-3031 GCA_038525365.1 Pseudomonadota bacterium
CATGGACATGGGCCGGTGGCGCACTTGCGCTTGCGATATTTGCGCCCGTCGTCATCTGGAACCTCGGCAATGATGGATCGTCATTCGCGTTCCAAATGGGCCGTGCGGTGCGGGGCGCATTCAGTCCAAGTGATCTCGTGCACATCCCGGAGTTCTTGGCGGGCCAAATGGGGCTCATGCTGCCATGGCTGTTTTTTGGATGCCTGTGGTTTTTGGTGACCTATGCGCGCCGTCAGTTTGGTTCGGTGCGGGCGGAGGCTAGCCTCTTGGTTTGGACCGCGGTTCCCACGATTGCCTACTTCCTCATCCACGCCCTGCATTCTCGCATTGAGGGCAATTGGCCGTGGCCGCTTTACCCGCAACTGGCCGTGCTCGGCGCTTATATGGCCGCGGGACATGTTGCGCCCGGACGCATCGTATCGGCGTTGCAAAAGCAGGGACGCGTGATGCAGCCGCTGCTCGGCATCCTCATCGCAGTGCTTATCTTCGTGCAGGCCACAACGCAGATCATCCCGTCCGGCACTGTGGACCGTACGCGTGAGATGCACGGGTGGGGCGATGTTGCGCGCAATGTCGACATGGCTCTTAAGGAAAATGGTGCCGTCCAAGTCTACGCGATTGACTACGGGCTGCTCGGATGGCTGTCGGTCTACGGCGCTTGGGAAAACGTAAACTACCGCGCGCATCCAGCGGGCGAACAGTGGCGTTACGGGTTCATGGATCCGCCGATTTCTGTCACGCGAACAGTCGTTGTCGCTGCGCGGGTCAGCTTGAAGGACGCGCGAGCCTTGGAAGCAAGCGATGCGGGCGAAGATTTGATTGAAGCTTTTGGCGACACGTTGGAACCCATTGCGTTCGTCCCGCGCGAAAACGTTGACGGTTCGGTCATAGATGGTGTCGCGCTGTTCTTCGCCGATGCGGTTCAGCCACTCACGCGTTGATGGCCCCGGCTACTGAATGCCTTCGATTGTCGCGCCGCTGAGAAACGTCTTGGCGTCCATCGCCTTGGCGCCTGCCTTTTGCAGACGTGTCACATAAACCGACCGATCAGCGCATGGCAGTTTCACCGCGTCTGTTTCGGTGGTCAGCGTCGATGCAAGCAGCTTGACGCGCTCCCACTTGCCGTTGAACTGCATTTCACACCATGCGCCCGGAAATGGCGACAGACCGCGAATGTGGTTGTGCACGGTGTCGGCGCCTTTTTGGAGATGAACGCGCGTCTCGGTCTTGTCGATCTTCTTGGCATAGAGCGCGCCGTCTTCAAGCTGCGGCGTCAGTGGCAAAGCACGGCGCGCCAAGCGGTCCATGGCATCCACCATCAGCGAAGCGCCCGTCTCAGCCAAGAGGTCGTGCAACTCGCCGGTGGTCATGTCGGCGCCAATGGGCACCTCGCCCGTCAGCGCAACGGGTCCCGTATCGAGGCCCTCATCCATCTTCATGACCATCATTCCGGTCTTGGTGTCTCCGGCCATGATGGCGCGATGGATGGGCGCCGCGCCGCGCCATCTGGGCAGGAGTGATGCGTGGCCGTTATAGCAGCCAAGCCTTGTGCCATCCAAGATCGGCTTGGGCAGCAAAAGTCCGTAGGCAACGACGACGGCGACATCGGCCTCAAGTGCGGCAAACGCGGCCTGCTCATCTTCTTTGCGCAGCGACTTTGGTGTCCGAACCGCAATGCCCAAATCGTCAGCTGCTTTGTGGACAGGCGATGGCGTCAGTTCCAAGCCGCGACGGCCTGCGGGGCGTGGCGGTTGCGTGTAGCAGGCGATGATCTCATGGCCCGGCGCGCGCGCAAGCGCTTCGAGCGTGGGTACCGAAAATGCGGGCGTGCCCATGAAGATGATACGCATGCCAAGGAATATCCCGTTTCACTCAAATTGAAGTGATCAAAGTAGGTGATTATCAACCGGCCTCTGCCAGAACTAACCTATTGTTAAGCAGGGGCCTAACGATGACCAAGACCTTCGGCAAGCTACGACAGGTTCACGTTACAAACGCCTTTGACACCTATCGTTCGTTCCAGCGCGGTCGCGAGTTAAACCGTCTGCGGGAAACGCGAGTGGAGCACGGCGTGACCTGGTTTTCCTATTTCACGCTCGTTTTCACGGGCATGGTGCACTTTGCGCCCGACGCCACGGCGGCAACAATTGTCGCCGTCGTGACAAACATCTCATAAACGGGTCGAGCCGCGCTGTTTGGCCAGTTTGCGGAAGCGTTTGATCACCATGTCACGCTTCAGCTTTGAGATATGGTCGATGAACAGAACGCCATCGAGATGATCCATCTCGTGTTGAAGGCAGGTGGCCATCATGCCGTCTGCAACCATTTCCTGCGGTGAACCGGAGATGTCCTGATATTGGACGGTGACGGAGGCGGGCCGCTCGACATCGGCGTAATAATCCGGGATCGACAGGCAGCCTTCTTCATAGGTTGAGGGCTCGCCGCCCGATGCCACGATCTTCGGATTGACGAACACATGCGGCTCGCGCGCATCCTCGTCCTTTGAGACATCACACACGACAACGCGGATCGGCTCAGCAACCTGAATGGCGGCAAGCCCGATGCCGGGCGCCTCATACATGGTTTCCAGCATATCATCGGTGAAACGCTTCAATTCGGCGTCAAACCGCTCCACCGGCTTGGAGACATCGCGCAGGATCGGGTCGGGCAAAAGGACAAGAGGTCTGGTCGTCATGGCGTGGAGTTATGGCTTCGGCGGCGGGCCGTCAATCCATCAGGGGCGCGGGCTTGGAGTATGGGATGTTCGACTTGTGTTCCGAATCGGATAGTTTCATCGCATGAACTTCACACTGCCTATCAATCAACCTGCCTTGACCTTTGGTGAGACGACCATCTCGTGGGGCGATGCTATGATTGCAGCGGTTGTTGTTCTGGGCTTCTTGCTGGCAATGGCTGTGATCATCGCATGGCGCAATGGTGCAAGCCAGCGGCGGCAGATGCAGATCGCGCAGATGCGGGCTGAACAAGCCGAAGCGCGTGTCTCGGATGTCCTGCAAGCGCAATCGGAAAT
>JBCBHR010000321.1:0-3030 GCA_038525365.1 Pseudomonadota bacterium
GTTGTGGTTTCTGAACCGCGTTTTGCCATAGCGGAATTCGCGGGTGGAAAAATACTTGTAGTGCTGCCGAACAGAGCCCAAGTCACGACCGCGCGCGATATGGCGCGTCTCGGCCTCGCCCTGCGCGAGCACTATCCGCAGCACTACAAGTATTTTTCCACCCGCGAATTCCGCTATGGCAAAACGCGGTTCAGAAACCACAACCGTCTTCTCGGTCGCATCAAAGGCGTTGATGGCATCAAAACCGGTTACACCCGCGCCTCGGGCTTCAACCTCGTGTCGTCCGTACAAGCCAATGGCCGCTCGATTGTCGCCGTTGTGCTCGGTGGTCGCACAGGTGCCTCGCGCAACGCGCAGATGGAGAAGTTGATCAAAGGCTATCTGCCGAAAGCATCGCGCCGTGGCCGTGGCCAATTGATCGCCAAGAGTGGCTCGACACGCTTCCAGCCAAAGGTGGCGGGCATTGCTTCGATCCCCGCGTCTCGTTTGCCGAAGCCATCTGCCAACCAGCGTCCGAGCACGTCAGTCGCGTCGGTAGCCACGGCGTACGCGCCTGAGCCTCCACGACCAAGTGCACCGCTCGACACCATGACCACAGCAAGCGCCGCGCCCCGCAGCCCATGGGTCATTCAAATTGCGTCATTGGAAAGCCAGAACCAAGCACTCGACTACTTGCGCACCGCACAATCCAAAGCTGATCGGGTTTTGGGCTCGCGCGATCCGTTCGTTGAGCAATTCCAAAAAGGCGGCGTCATCTATCATCGCGCACGTTTTGCAGGCTTCCAGTCGAAGGGCGAAGCGTGGGGCGCCTGCAACAAACTGAAGGCCTACAAATACAGCTGTCTGGCCTTCCAGCAGTAATCAAGAGAAGTCTTCGGGCCCGCATATCACTAGCGGGCAACGGGCCCGGCGATCCACCCTGAATCAGGTTTTGCGTATCAGGAATGGTCCTTATGGAGCGACAAAAGAAAGTCCTTCGCCTCGTTAATCCGTTGCGCGAGAAAGGCACTCCCCCCGACGTCGGGGTGGACGCTTTGCATCAAGCGGCGGTGCGCCTTGCGGATATCAGCCACGGTCGACGGCGGTTCAAGACCAAGGATTTGGTAGGCCTCCTGCTCAGTCATGGCGCCCGATTGAGCCGGGGCAGCATGCCCCGCGCCTGCGTGCGTATCCATGTTCTCACGCCAGCCGGGCATCCGTCGGTCAAGATACGCTTCAAGTAGTTGCAGGCTTTCTGCGTCATTGGCCGCTTCCACGGCAAAAGCACGCAATTCGTCTTCCGTGAGGCTGTTCAGATCACGACTTTCAAAACTGCCTGACAAGATCAGGCCGTTCATTTCGCCGGTGTCGTGATCGAGTTCCATTTCGAGCAGTGCGGAGCGTACAGTGGAGCTCTTGCCACCCGATGGCGTTTGCACCCCCATGGTGCTCAACCGGCGCCAGATGACCGCAGCAAACATCAAAAGCGGCGCGCCGAGCCCAACCCTGCCCGTCAGCGTAGCGACGAGGCCGATCAAACCGACCAAGCCCGGCAGAACATAGCGCAGCTGACGTGTGATCGCTTCCGCAGGGGTCGCGATGAAATACCAGGCACCAAGGCCGATGAAAGCCGCAAGTCCGGCGAGCGCGATGAGCCAGTTCATTTCTTCCCACCGTCACCTTTCATGTGGTCAATCAAGAGCCGATCGCTCTTTGTGCCCCGCGCGGTCAATGCCTTCAAACCGCCCGTCGCATAGACGGCGATTGACGACAGCAGGTCAGCGAGCACCTTGGGCGCATTTCGATCAAAGCGGAACCAACTGCCCCGCGTCAGGCGCGCGATTTCCTTAAACACCACCTCAGCCTTGCGGTCATGGCCTTCCTGAAAGACGAACACCGGCACCCCGAGGACACCAAGTTCGCCTGCCCGATGGCCAATGGCATCTGCATCCTCTTCCATGGCATCGCCGATGTAGACCATCGCGGATATTGGTGTCTTGGCATGAGCTTTTCGCGCATGGGTCAGCACCTTGCCAATCTGCGTGCGTCCTGCATGGCAGGTGATGCGCGACATCATGCCAGCCAGTGACTGCCCCTCGGTAGCCCAGTTTGACGCCCGGCATTCCCCATAGCCTCGGAAATAAACAAGCTGCATGTGCAGCGGCGTCGCATTGTCCACGGCTTCAAACATCTCGCCTTGGATGTTGACCGCTAGATCCCATGTCGGCTGACGGCTCATGGTGGCATCAAGGGCGAGAATAACCCTGCCCTTCCCGCCAGGTGCCGGCTTGATGCGCTCTGCGGCCTGCAGAAACGCGGCAAGATCGCCGCTTGAGCTCGCACCACGTGTGGTGGTGGCGGTTCCGGTCTTTCTGGTGAGATCTCGGTTGCCTTTCGTCATGCCCCATATTTGGGCTTCGCGCGGTCCACCGCAAGCAGCACAAAACGCCTCAGTCGGCAAAGATGGGCGGAAGAGCGACTTTTGGGCGCTCTCCACGCAGCCATCGGCGTCTTGTTTCCTGTCGCCGACGTCCGGCGTCATTGATCGGCAAGCCAAGAATTTCAATCAGGCGGCGCACTTCCGTGCGGGCCGCAACATGGGAAAGTGACAATTGTGCCTGCTCTGTGTCAGGGCGGGTATCGAGTGCTGTAAGCCCAAGATGAAAGTACTCGCGGAAGATCACCCGTTCGCCCACACCATCGGCCAGACGGTAACCAAGCAGCATGCCGAGGTCGCGCAGACATTCATAGACACGCTTTTCATTGCGCGACGAAATCGATGACAGTCGGTTGCGCACGACGATCCAGTCCAACAGCCCCTCGCCATCGGCGCGACGCTGACGACGTGCCTCACGCACCAACAGCGCATAGTGGGCGGGCTTGATGACATCGAGCGTGTCCGGATCGAGTTTGGCGAGCACGTCGAAGTCGATGAAACTGTCATTCACCGGCGTCACCAGCGTATCCGCATAGCGATGCGCGTGGGCGGCCAACGCGGTGTAAGAACCGGGTGTATCGACGACCACGAAATCATGGCGGCCTTTGGCTTTG
>JBCBHR010000322.1:0-3021 GCA_038525365.1 Pseudomonadota bacterium
ACGACGGCAATCACAGGCACCATGCACAGGGCGGCAATCAACAGCGATGACAGGCGGACAAAACGCATGGGCGACAACACGGTGAATTAAACTTGACTATCCAAGTAAGGATTTTGCGTCAAGCACACCCCACGTCGCGTTTGGCAATGCGGAGTTCTCATTCAGGCATCGGAATGTGCGGCCTTGCGTGGTGTTCTCGCAGAAGGAGGAGCAGCCATGACACAACAGCCAGATGTGGACGCCTTGGGCGATGTCATGACCGGTATTGCCCATGCGAAGGGCCTGCCGAACGCAGCCTATACCAGCGCTGCGCATTTCGAGGCCGAAGCGCAGCAAGTCTTTGCACGCAATTGGACCGCCATTGCGTTCGCACATGATTTGGCAGGGCCAAGCCACGCACTGCCGCTCGAATTCATGGGCCAGCCGCTTTTGTTGGCGAGCGATCAGACGGGCGAAATCCGCGTCTTTCAAAACGTCTGCCGCCACCGTGGCATGATCCTCGTCGATGCGCCAAAGCATGTGCCCGGCGCGCTGCGCTGCCCCTATCACTCATGGTGCTACGATCTTACCGGCAAGCTGCGCGCGACGCCCCATGTGGGCGGGCCGGGGCACAACTGCCACGAAGCAATCGACCACAACGCTCTGGGTCTCATCGAGATCAGGTCACACATCTGGCGCGGCGTCGTATTTATCAATCTGGATGGAACGGCTGAACCATTTGAGGCGGCAAACGAGACGTTGCTCGACCGTTGGAGCGACTTCCACGCGCCGCCCTTGCCCGCTGGCGACGACGCCCAGTTCGAATTGGATATCGCTACAAATTGGAAGCTCGCCGTCGAGAACTACTGCGAAAGCTATCACTTGCCGTGGGTGCATCCCGCGCTGAACAGCTATTCGCGCCTTGAGGACCACTACAACATCGAAGCTGACGGAGAGTTTTCAGGTCAGGGCACGCTCGTCTACCGCCAACTAAAGGACGACGCCGGCCGTACATTTGCCGACGCAGACGGCCTGCACGACACATGGGATGAGGCGGCAGAATACATCGCGGTCTATCCCAATCTCCTGCTGGGGGTGCACCGCGACCATTCCTTCGCGATCATCCTTCAACCCAGGGCGCCAAACCGCACCACGGAACGGGTTGCCATATTCTATCACCAGCCAGAAATGCTCGGTGCGGACTTTGCGGATATGCGGCGCGAGAACACCGCCCTTTGGAAAACTGTGTTTGAGGAAGACATATCGGTTGTGGAGGGCATGCAGCGCGGGCGCAGCGCCAGTCACTTCGATGGTGGGCGCTTCTCACCAGTCATGGATGCCCCGACACACATGTTTCATCGCTGGGTCGCAAGCCAATTCCTGACCGATGAACGAGATTGACCGTATGCTGCGCGCCGCGCTGAAAAGCAGGGATCAATCGGCCATTGCACAGCTCTATCTTGCCGCAGCAGAAGCGCAGTTTGACATCAAGGAAAACGATTCTGCCTGGTTCCTTCTCACCCACGCCTACATCCATGCGCTTGAAGCCGGGCTGCCGATTGCGGCTTTGTTGGAAGCGCGACTAAAGGCGGAAAACCGCGCCTGACTTTGACCAATGGCGTAGGACTTTCGCGGGGACGAAGGTCGGCGGAACTTCGCCCTCCCCCAAAAGTCTTAATACTCGCAAGCAACTGTATTTGCGTCATTTTTTGACCTGTCCACGGGGTTAAGAATACGTTTAGCCGTTAGTTGTGTTGCGGCGCACGCGGCTCCCATTTGATATCAGTCAAGCTCAGAATTCTGTCCGCCGACATCGTCACGCACAGTTTGGACGAGCCTAATTTTGGAGGGGGTCTGGGAGGACCTTGCCTGTTCGCTTTTCGGCTCGTTGGACCGTAAACCGCACCCGCAAAACTTCCGGCCCGAACTGTCACAAGCACTCAAGGGAGGAAACCTCAATGAGTGACGAAAATCGGTCTGCCGATAGCTATTGGAAGGCAAACCTGAGCCTCATCTACGTATGCCTGGTCATTTGGGCTGTCGTGTCATTCGGCTTTGGCATTTTGCTGCGGCCCATGCTGTCCGGCATTTCCGTCGGCGGCACGGATCTCGGCTTCTGGTTTGCGCAGCAAGGCTCAATCTTGGTCTTTCTGGCTCTCATCTTTTTCTATGCGTGGCGCATGAACGCCCTCGATCGCAAACACGGCGTCGAAGAGGAGTGATCTCATGAGCCAGTACGCACTTAACCTCATTTTCGTTGGCGCATCATTCCTGCTCTATATCGGCATCGCCGTATGGGCGCGGGCTGGAACGACCGGCGAATTCTACACCGCTGGCCGCGGTGTTCACCCTGTGGTCAACGGCATGGCAACCGCCGCAGATTGGATGTCAGCGGCTTCGTTCATTTCCATGGCTGGCCTCATCGCCTTCACCGGCTATGACAACTCATCCTTCCTAATGGGTTGGACTGGTGGCTACGTTCTGCTTGCACTGCTTCTCGCGCCTTATCTGCGCAAGTTCGGCAAGTTCACCGTGCCTGAGTTCATCGGCGACCGGTTCTATTCACAGACCGCGCGCATCGTCGCTGTTGCCTGTCTGATCATCGCGTCCGTGACATACGTTATCGGCCAGATGACAGGTGTTGGCGTTGCCTTTTCGCGCTTCCTTGAAGTGGAAAACTCAACCGGCCTCTTCATCGGCGCTTCGGTCGTATTCTTCTACGCTGTTCTCGGCGGCATGAAGGGCGTCACCTACACCCAGGTCGCCCAGTATTGCGTTTTGATCACCGCCTACACCATCCCGGCGATCTTCATCTCGTTGCAGCTGACGGGCAATGCGGTTCCCGCTCTTGGCCTCTTCGGTTCTGTCGAAACGGCTGAAGGCACAACGGCTCTGCTGACGCGCCTTGACCAAGTGGTCACCGACCTTGGCTTCAACCAGTATACGGCCCATGGTGGCGGCACGCTGAACATGGTTCTGTTCACACTGTCGATGATGACGTGCGGCAGACCAGCTGTACCGATCATCAGCGACAGTGTGAAC
>JBCBHR010000323.1:0-3019 GCA_038525365.1 Pseudomonadota bacterium
GCCGCGATCACAATCGTGGATGATCCTTACATTCCTCGTAACTCTGGTTCGCGCCCGTTTGACGGCGAGGGCATTGCCGGTGAGCGGCTGACGATGGTCGACGCGGGCGTGTTGAACCAATGGTATCTCTCCACATCGGTCGCCAATGAACTCGGCCTGAAAACCAATGGTCGCGGATCACGTGGCGGGACGCAGGTTGGTGCTGGCTCCACCAACGTCTTCATAGAGCCTGGCGAAAAAACACCCGCTGAGCTGATGGCTGAACTGGGCACCGGTTTCTATGTCACGGAGTTGATCGGCCAAGGCGTCAACATGATTACCGGTGAATACAGCCGCGGCGCGTCCGGCTACTGGATCGAGAACGGCGAAATCGCTTTTCCAGTCTCGGAGGTAACCATCGCGTCCAACCTCAAGGACATGTTCATGCGCATGATCCCGGCCAATGACCTTGACCGGAGCTACGCGACCGCTGCGCCGACACTGGTGATCGAGAACATGATGCTGGCGGGCACCTGAGCGTGGGCGACCCTGTCGACCTGCCAACACCATCCACCGATCTGGATCTCATCCGCGATGCCGCTGTCGAAGCGGGCAACATCGCGATGCAATATTTCCGGCGTTCCCACCTGCAGGTGAGTTTTAAGGAAAATGATTCGCCGGTGAGCGAAGCCGACCACGCAGTTGATCAGTTTTTGCACACGACACTGCTCGGTGCGCGGCCTGGCTATGGCTGGTTGTCTGAAGAAATCGATGACCATGATCCGCAGGCACGCATTGCCGCGCCCCGGACATTCATCGTTGATCCAATCGACGGCACGCGGGCCTTTATCGCCGGTAAAGACCGCTGGTGCGTCAGCATCGGTGTTGCACAAGCCGGGCGTCCGATTGCAGGCGTGCTTTATTGCCCGGCCTTGAAACTGACTTTTGTTGCCGCGGAGGGACAAGGCGCGTTTCGAAACGGCACCGGCTTGTCGGTCGCTCCACTTGGCGAAAAGGCCCTCGTCGGCGGGCGTGGAAGCTGGGTGTCTGAATTGGGTAGAGCTTACACGGCAAGCCGCGTTGAGCTCGCATCCTACGTCCCATCACTTGCCTATCGCATCGCCATGGTCGCCGCCGGCGAACTTGGCGGCACATTCGTTCGCCCCTCCTCACATGACTGGGATTTGGCGGCCGCCGACATCATTGCCCGCGAAGCCGGTGTGGAACTTGTGAGCGCTGACGGCTCAGCGCCGTCCTATAATGGAACGCTAGTGACGAAGCGCGCGCTCGTCTGTGCTCACCCCGCCCTCATTGGGCCAATGTTGCATGTTGTGACTGGCCGTCGCATTGGATAAGTGAATTCGAATGCAATGACGATCGGAGAACGCCATGGACGGGGCCGAAGAACCCAAGCAACTGCTTCACCTGGTCTTTGGTGGAGAGTTGGACTCACCGGATGATGTAACATTCCGTAACCTTGATGAACTGGACGTTGTCGGTATTTTCCCCGACTACGCCAGCGCCGCTGCCGCATGGAAAGCGCGTGCGCAGGCAACGGTGGACAATGCGCACATGCGCTATTTTGTTGTGCACCTTCACCGGTTGCTTGAGCCGGAAGACCACTGAAACCATCGATACCGGATGCGCGCGGTGATGAAACCGCGCAAGCGACCGGCGGTGATCCAGGAGACTGTGAAACGATATGAGTGAGCGGTGGGCGCGTGCTGCGCTACAAACATATCGTTGGGCCGGTGTGGCCGCCTATCCGCTGATCGGGAGTTACATCCGCGTGCGCGCCTCGCGCGGCAAGGAGCAGGCGTCCCGCGTTGGCGAGCGCTACGGCCGCCCGTCTGCCGAGCGTCCGCTTGGCCCACTAGTTTGGGTTCATGCGGCAAGTCTTGGCGAGACGAGTGCTGTCATTGCACTTATTCGCCGTCTCAAAGCGCACAACATCAATGTCGTCCTGACGACCGGCACGGTCACCTCGGCCATCATGGCCAAAGAACGCCTTGGTGATCTGATCATCCACCAATATGTGCCGCTTGATCTGAAGCCTGCGGTCAGCCGGTTCCTGAACCATTGGCAGCCGGACTTGGCCGTCTTCGCCGAATCTGAGATTTGGCCGATGACGATCCTCGAACTGGGTTCGCGGCGCATTCCGCAAGTGCTGATCAATGGCCGCATGTCTGATCGCTCGTTCCAGCGTTGGCATCGGCGCTTGCCGCTTGCTGAATCGCTATTTGAGAATTTCTCCGCCGTCGCGGCGCAGTCCGAAGTGGACGCGGAGCGCTTCAGCGCGCTCGGTGCCCGGCCTGTGACAACCACCGGCAATTTGAAGGTTGATGTACCCGTGCCACCGATTGATGCGGCGGAGGCGGAACAATTGCGTGCCGCGATTGGTGGACGCCCCGTGTGGGCGGCGATCTCCACCCATGAGGGCGAGGAGCAAATCGCGGGCAAGGTGCACCGAGCGCTGAAGAAGCATTGGCCGGACCTGTTGACCGTGATCGTCCCCCGCCATCCCGAGCGTTCCGGCAATTTGCACGCGATGCTGCAGGGACTGGGACTGAACGTTGCGCTGCGCAGCCAGCAGCATTTCCCCGCGCCGGGGACAGACATCTTCCTCGGCGACACCATCGGCGAGATGGGGGTCTATTTGCGCATGGCATCGGTCGCTTTTGTCGGCCGGTCGCTGGCGGCAGAAGCGAAGGGTGGGCAGAACCCGCTCGAACCCGCCGTCCTCGACACCGCCATTTTGACAGGCCCGCACATCGCCAACTTCGAAGACCCCTATGGTCGCCTTATCGAGGCCCGAGCGGCGCGCATCGTCAACGATGACACCGAGCTTGCGAAGTTCGTCCACGTGCTCTTGGCAAAACCGGAAGTGCGCCAAGCCATGGCCCGCGCGGCCTGGTCTAACGTTGTATCCGGACGAACGGTATCAGGCGCCTCGACCATCACACAACAGCTGGTCAAAAATCTCGTCCTATCGCCAGAGCAAACCCTAAAACGCAAAGCCCAGGAAGTCCGCCTCGCGCGC
>JBCBHR010000324.1:0-3015 GCA_038525365.1 Pseudomonadota bacterium
GAAGACGCCTGGCGTTCACGTGACAGCTGTCGGCTATGCTGGCGGTTTCACGAAGAACCCGACCTACCAAGAGACCTGCACGGGCCTTACCGGTCACGCGGAGATCGTGATGATCGTCTATGATCCGTCCAAGGTGACGACCGCTGAATTGATGCAGACATTCTTCGAGGAGCACGACCCGACGCAGGGCATGCGCCAGTGCAATGATGTCGGCACGGTTTACCGTTCGGCAGTTTACGCAACGACGCCCGAACAACTTGAGACGGTGAAAATGGCAACGGCGGAATACCAGTCTGCGCTCAACAAGGCTGGTCGCGGTACGATCACAACCGAGATCAAGCCAATCGACACGTTTTATTTTGCCGAGGACTATCACCAGCAGTATCTGGCCAAGAACCCCAATGGCTATTGCGGGCTGCAGGGCACGGGCGTTTCGTGTCCGATGCCTCAAGCCGCGGCGCAATGACCACCGCTTAGGCGCGCAGGCCTTAAGCTTGCGCGCACTTTGGGCTTCATTTTCTCAAAACCCCGTGCAAGACTTTGGAACAAGGCGGAAAATCCGCTTTCGCTGCGCACATGCGCGGCAGGGAGTTCAACATTTTGACAGGGAAAAAAGCATGAAGCGCTTTGCTCTTGGCCTTTTGGCCGCAACGGCAATGACCGTGACTGCATATGCAGAGACGCCAGCCATCGTTTACGATCTTGGCGGCAAGTTCGACAAATCCTTCAACGAAGCTGCGTTCAATGGCGCCGAACAGTTCAAGGAAGAAACCGGCACACAATATGTCGAGTTTGAAATCCAAAACGAAGCGCAACGTGAACAGGCTCTGCGCCGTTTTGCTGAGCGTGGCCATTCGCCAGTGATCATTGCGGGCTTCTCCGCCGCGCAGGCCGTTGACACCGTTTCTCAGGAATTCCCTGAGACCGAGTTCGTCATCATTGACATGGTTGTCGAGCAGCCAAACGTTCGCTCCGTCGTCTTCAAAGAGCAAGAAGGCTCTTACCTCGTCGGCATCATGGCAGCGAAAGCGTCTGAAACCGGCACTGTCGGCTTTGTGGGCGGCATGTCCATCCCGCTGATTTCGCGTTTCTCGTGCGGCTACAAGGGCGGTGTCCTTGCGGCAAACCCGGATGCAACATTCATCGAAAACTTCACCGGTGACACGCCTGCTGCGTGGAACGATCCGGTGAAAGGTGGCGAGATCACCAATGCGCAAATCGCGCAGGGTGCAGACGTCGTTTTCGCTGCTGCAGGTGGCACGGGCGTTGGCGTCCTCCAAGCTGCTGCTGACGCGGGCAAACTCTCCATCGGCGTTGACTCAAACCAGAACGGTCTTCAGCCAGGCTCGGTCCTCACATCCATGATGAAGCGCGTGGATGTTGCGGTTTACAATGCGATGAAAGACGGCATGGCGGACGGCGACTATGCGTTTGGCGTCAACGTTCTTGGCGTTGCCGAAGAGGGCGTTGGTGTCGCAATTGATGACAATAACAAAGACCTCGTCACCGACGAAATGTTGGCCGCCGTCGAAGAAGCGCGGGCCAAGATCATCGCAGGCGAGATCGTGGTTCACGACTATATGAGCGATAACAACTGCCCATACTGATACTTTTGGCAGATGAGCGCTGTTGCCACAGCACAACCAAAGACGGCCGCGGGTGGAGACACCGGCGGCCGTTCTGCTTCGGCGGCCAAGCCGTCAGGGCAAAACGAGCGGCCGCGCAAGACTACAGTGCGCGTTGCCAGCGTCCAATTGGCTATGCAATCGACGAACAAGCCCGACGCCTTCTTTCGGCGCATTGCGCACCATGTGCGCGTGGCAGGTGAGTATGGGTGCGATTTTGTCTGTTTTCCCGAGCACCTGACACTGCAATTGCTCTCAGGCGATGAGCCGATGACTGAGAGCGCTCAGACGGTGGAGGCCTTGACCGCTTTCACCGACATATGGCGGTCCACGCTTTCCGATTTGGCAAAACGGCACTCGGTAAACATCATCGGCGGATCACATGCGACGCGGCTGGATGATGGCTCGGCGCGCAATGTCAGCTTCATCGCCCATCGCGGTGGGAGCGTGGATGTGCAGGCGAAGATCCATCCGACGCCCGACGAGCGTGATGTCTGGGGCATAACCGGCGGTCGGGTTCTGGAGCCAATCGACACCGATTGCGGGCCGATTGGCGTGTTGATCTGCTATGACAGCGAGTTTCCGGAACTGGCGCGTCGGCTGGTCGATCAAAACGAAATCGGCCTGCTTTTTGTGCCCTATTGCACCGACACCCGCCATGGGCATTTGCGCGTTCACTGCTGCTGTCAGGCCCGTGCCATTGAGAACCAGTTTTATGTGGTGACGTCTGGGCTCGTGGGCACACTGGAAAACGTGGCCAATCTGGAAATGGCCTATGCGCAGTCGACCATCATGACACCAAGTGACCATGGTTTTGCGCGCGACGGCATTGCGGCGCAAGCCGAAGCCCAGATCGAGCAGATGATTTTTGCTGACCTTGATTTGTCAGCGCTGGAGCACGCCCGACGCGAGGGCTCCGTGCAGAACCTCGCCGACCGGCGCGATGATCTTTACGGTGTGGAATGGCGTGATTAGCGCTTTTCGTCCCGTGTCGGCTTGATGCCGTATCGCGCAACAAGCTGCCAGATGTGATCAGGCACCATGGCCTTCATACTGGCTGGCTTTTTGCGGCGCAGATGCAGCACGCTTTCAATGGCCTTCATTTCCACACGGGTGCGCGCAAATTCCAAGCCGCGTGGACCGGTGCGCGGCTGCAGCCAGGCGACAATCGGGCGAACCCAATTGGGCATTTTGCGCAGTGGAAGACCACCGGCGGCGCGCTCGACATTGGACATGAAACCCTTGACGGCGGCGTCGCGTTTTCCGCGCGAACTGACTGGCGACAGCGCGACATCATCACCGAGCAAATCCAGCATTGCCTCGCCGCGCTCATTGCGCACGATTAGCCATTGGTACCCATCGCCTCCCATGTAGCCAACGGTGATGTCGG
>JBCBHR010000325.1:0-3012 GCA_038525365.1 Pseudomonadota bacterium
TTAACATAACGCGCCGGTCCGCCGGTTTTATAGGGTATGTCGGTCATCGTGAACTGGCCTGCCAGATCGGCGCGCAGCGTGTCGAGCGGCAGGTATTGGTCGGTGCGATCCTCGTCGATTTCGCCCATCGGCATGGTTTCGATGAGTGTGAAATCCATGCCGAGATCGTGCGCCCAGCGGATCATGTCGGGTATTTCCGCGTCGTTGGTGCTTTTCAGGGCGACAGCATTGATCTTGAGCGCAAGTCCGGCCCGGCGTGCCGCTTTCAGACCCTCCAGCACACGGTCAAGCTGCCCCCATCGTGTGACGTCCTTGAACTTGGCCGGGTCAAGCGTATCCAGCGAGACATTGACGCGGCGAACACCATTGTCGACCAGCTGTTGCGCATATTTGGCTAACTGCGAGCCATTGGTGGTGAGCGTCAATTCATGGAGCGCACCGGATTTCAGGTGGCGCGAAAGGTCTTCTACCAGTTTCATGATGTTCTTGCGCACAAGCGGCTCACCGCCGGTTAAGCGAAGGCGTTTGACGCCTTTCTCGATGAAGACGGTGCAAAGCCGGTCGAGCTCTTCCAATGTCAGAAGATCGCGTTTCGGTAGGAACGTCATGTGCTCTGACATGCAGTAGACGCAGCGAAAATCGCAGCGATCGGTCACTGACACACGCAGATATGTCACGTGTCTGCCAAATGGATCGATCATGTCGCTGAATTCTCCTATGAATTGTGTGCCGCATCATCGTGGAAAAATTGCATTCTGCAAGCACCATCAATAGGTTGTGAGCATGACAGAGACGCCAACACGAGTCACCGTGTCCAAGGATCGCGCCGAGCTTACGCTAGCGTTCGAAACCATTGATGCGTTCACGCTGCCCGCCGAGATGTTGCGCGTCATGTCGCCATCCGCCGAGGTGCAGGGCCATTCGCCGGAACAGCGCAAGATCGTTGGTGGCAAACGGAACATTACGATCACGGGTGTTGCGCCGGTTGGGCATTATGCCATCCGCATCACGTTTTCCGACGGCCATGATACCGGCCTGTTCACCTGGCCCTATCTGGCGGAACTCGACGCTGACCGCGATAGCAAGTGGGCGGGGTATCTGGATGAGCTCAGCCAAAAAGGTATGTCGCGCTGACCACTTCGTGGCGGATCGAACAAATTTAACCTTCTTGTTGAAGCCGGAATTTACGCTCGCGCTTTAGCTTGTGTTCCCGAACGTAAGCTTTTTTTGGGGGCGCATGTGCTGAATTTCCTTGCCAAGTTTATTGAAGACCGGAACGGCAACTTTGCCATGATGCTGGTGTTCCTGTTTGTCCCGATCTTTGGTGGGGTCGCGGCTGCGGTGGAGTTTTCCAACCTGACCCGTCACCAGTCAAAGCTGCAGGCTGCGGTGGACGCGGCGGCGCTATTTACGGGCAAGCACAATCTGGAAAAATCAAAGCTGCCCAAGGAAGCCGATGTTTTGAGCTTTGTGCGGCAAAACTTCGATGGACCGGTCGACGGTGTGAAGGTCAATCGCGTGGGCGACAACATTCAGGTGGTGGCCAACGCCGTTGCGCCTGATCTTTTCTTCGGCTCGGTGTTTCCGCAAGTCTTCCTGCGTGAGGCGGAGGCCTATGTTCCGGCTGCCGATGCGGGTGCAGCCGAGGTGGTTCTCGTTCTCGACAACACGTATTCGATGACCGCCGACGGTAAGATGGCCTCGTTGAAAAAGGTCGCCAAGGACTTTGTGGCCGATATGCAGGCCAAATCCTTGAAGAAGGGCGACATCAAGATCGGACTGGTGCCGTTCGACTATCACGTGAATGTCGGCAAGCATAACCGCAATGCGAGTTGGATGAATGTGCCCGCCGATACCAGCGAGACCAAGAATGTCTGCAGAAACCAAAGGGTCGGGGGTACGAAGACGTGTGAGCAACGCACCCGCACGCGCGACGGCGTCACCGAGACCTACAACCATTGCTCGTGGTCCGGCGGGACCATTCAAAATGTATGCAAAAACGAGACCTCAACGCGCAAATGGCATGGCTGCGTGGGCTCGCGGCCTGCGCCCTACACATTCCGCGATGACACGCCAAACGTGAAGTTCGACGGCATGATGAATGTCTGGTGCTCGAACCCGATTGTCCCGCTGACGGACAATCTTGCGAGCTTGAACACGAAAATTGACGCGATGACGCCCAACCGCGACACCTATATGGCGCCGGGCGTGATGTGGGGCACGCGGGTGCTGAGCGAGATCGTGCCGTTCAGCGAGGGCGCTGCCTCGGCAACCGGTGTGCGCAAGGTCATGATCGTGATGTCCGACGGTGACAATGTTCGCTCCAACGATCTGGCCAACAACAATTCCGGTCACTGGTCGAAGAACGGCGTGCAGGGCGACACGAACACACGCTCGGCCTGCACCACAGCGCGCAATGACGGCGTGTTGATCTTTTCCATCGCGTTTGGAAACTCGATTTCCACACGCGGCCAAGCCGTGTTGAAAGACTGTGCGGGCCCCAATGGCGGCTACTATCTCGCCAAGGACGCCAAGGCTCTTGAGCAGGCGTTTAAGGACATTGCGGACAAAATCATCCGCCTTCGCCTGACCGGCTAGCCCGCTTTTGCTCGGTGGTCGGCTATCACGTCGGCCACATCTTGGAGGCTGAGCGCGCGGTAATCGCTGATGATCCGCGTTGGCGAAAACGTTGAAACGTGCTGCGGCGTGTAGCCGAAATCGACGGCGATGACCGGGATGTCGGCGCGTTGGGCGGCCACGATGTCATTTTCGCTGTCGCCAAACATCACCGCATTGCGTGGATCGCCTGCAACGGCGTTGACCGTCTCTTCGATATGGCGCGGGTCGGGCTTTTTGAACGGAAAGCTGTCGCCGCCGGTGACGGCGTGAAAAACAGTATCGATCTCAAGCGACGCCAACAAGCGGTCGGCCAGTTGCTTCATCTTGTTGGTGCAGATCGCAACCTGCCAGCCATCGGCTTTCATGGCCGCAATGAGCTCCATTACGCAGGGG
>JBCBHR010000326.1:0-3011 GCA_038525365.1 Pseudomonadota bacterium
CGAGAGCGTTTACGCGCTCGGCAGGTGTGATAGCGTGCATATGCTCGAGGTGACGCTGCAAGAGCGAAGCGATCTCCGGACCCTTGAGATCGACGGTTTTTATCGTGACCGTGTCACCCATATTTCGGCGCCAAAATCTTGGTCTCGGTGAAATCCTCCAAGCCCCAAGCGCCACCTTCGCGGCCGACACCGGACTGTTTGTAGCCGCCGAAAGGGTGGCCCATGGAGAGGCCAGCGCCATTGACGCGGACCATGCCTGCGCGAAGCGCGCGGCCAACGCGGTCGCCTTTTTCCGCATCATTTGTGTGCAGATAGGCGGCCAAACCGTAATCGGTGTCATTGGCGATTTCGATGGCTTCCTCTTCACCGCCATCGAACGGGATCATCGCCAGCACCGGTCCAAACACCTCTTCGCGCGCGATCCGCATGTCGTTGGAAACATCAGCAAAGACAGTCGGTCGGGCAAAATAACCTCGATTGAAGCCTTCCGGTCGTCCGATACCACCGGCCACACAACGCGCGCCTTCGGCCAGTCCGATCTCGATCAGCCCTTGCACCTTGTCATACTGCGCTTGGCTGACCAGCGGGCCGATATGCGTGCCGCCATCTCGCGGATTCCCGACGCCGGTGGAGGTCGCAGCGTCGGTCGCAATCGCCACCGCCTCATCATAGACGTCGCGTTCGACGATCATGCGTGTGGGTGCGTTGCAGGACTGGCCGGTGTTTTCCATGCAATGGGCAACGCCACTGCGCACCGCCTTTTCCACATCTGCATCGGCAAAGACGATGTTGGGCGACTTGCCACCGAGTTCGAGCGTCACCTTCTTGGCGGTGACGGCTGAGCCTTTCATGACGGCGGAACCGCCACGCAGCGAACCGGTGAAGCTCATCATATCGATGTCGCGGTGCGCACTCATCGCCTCGCCGACCGTCGGGCCGTCGCCATTGACCAGGTTGAACACGCCCGCCGGGAAGCCCGCCTCATCCATGAAATCTGCCCAGACAAGGGCAGACAACGGCGCGATCTCGGACGGCTTGAGCACGCATGTGTTGCCCATCAGGACGGCGGGGATGACCTTCAGCGCGATTTGGTTGACTGGCCAGTTCCATGGCGTGATGAGCCCGATCACACCCATGGGTTCATGAACAATCGTCTCACGCGCGGTGAATGCCCGCTCCCACTCAAATCGATCAAACGCCTTCAGGAAACCCTTCAAGTGCCACGGACCGCAGGCCGCCTGATCATTGGTCGCAAAATCAATCGGTGCGCCCATCTCCAGGCTGATCGCTTCGCCAAGCTCGTTGATGCGCGCGTCCATCACCTCGCCCAACTTGACGACCAGTGCACGGCGCTCGGCAAGCGGTGTTGCGGCCCAGGCAGGGAACGCCGTCCTCGCAGCAGCGACGGCGCGATTCACGTCGGCGCTTGAGCCGAGCGAGATCACCGCGCAGGGCTCTTCGGTTGCCGGATCAACCACGTCGAAGGGTTTTGCGATGCCGGCGGCGACCCACTCGCCGTTGATGTAGAAGTCGGTACGCTCGATCATGGAAGCACCTGTCGGTTTTTGGCTGACCCGAATGTGGGGCGTGCGATGCGGCGGGGCAATCGGGATTGCGTCAGTTCACGTCTTGAAAACGCGTTTTGGCTTGAACGCACCCTGCGCGATGTCGCCGATTGCGAGCAGTTGGCCCTTGTGAAAGGCGCATGCGTCTTCCTCGGCGACGGGCGCGTCGCGTCCACGGAGGAATGCGGGGTTGCCAAGCCGGATGCGCGTTGCCTGATTGTCGTCGACCTCAACGCGGGGAAAACCGTCCATCGCGTCGCCCGCATCAATCAGCAACGCATCGAGTGCTGCAAAACGGGCATCGATATCGTCGCCTGCCTCGTCTTCAATGGCGTTGAGATCAGCCATGGTGACGGTGTCGCTCTCCTCAAACGGATCAACGAGCGTACGGCGCAGGCTGGTCACATGGCCGTGGCAGCCGAGCGCAATGCCGATGTCGCGGGCGAGCGCGCGCACATAAGTGCCTTTTCCGCACTCAACTTCAAACACTGTCTCGTCGTCGGAATGGCTGACGACCGTCAAGGCGTCCACCTCAATGTCGCGCGCTTCGAGCTCCACATCCTCGCCATCGCGGGCTTTTTTGTATGCGCGTTCGCCGTTGATCTTGATCGCCGAAAAGGCGGGGGGCACCTGACTGATGACGCCGGTGTAATCCGGTAGAAGTGCTTCGACCGCAGACCTGTCCGGGCGTTCCTGGCTTGTCGCAACGGGTTCGCCGTCGGCATCGTCGGTCGTGGTCTGTAGGCCCCATTTCGCCGTGAAGCGGTAGGCCTTAGTGCCGTCGACGACATACGGAACGGTCTTTGTCGCCTCACCTAAAGCAATGGGTAGGACGCCGGTTGCCAAGGGATCGAGCGTTCCGGCATGGCCCGCCTTTTGCGCGCCGAAAAGCCATTTCACGCGGCCGACGGCTGGCGTGGAGCCAAGCTCAAGCGGCTTATCGAGAATGAGCCAGCCCGATACCGGGCGGCCTTTTTTCACGCGGTTGCGTGCCATGCAGTGTTCCGGTCATTGACTGGTGGAAAGAGTAGGCGCGGTGCGCGTCATGGCAAAGCCCCAGATGAAACTCAATGCCTGCGTTTGCGGGTCGGGGCATGAAAATCGGGCGGCTTGTTGGCGATCCATTTCAGGAAGCGCTCGGTCTCCGGCTCAGCGCGCAGCACGTCAACGTATGCGCCGATTTCTTCCAGCTGCTTGTTGGTGAAATTGACGTGCAGCGTCTTGTGGCAAATCGGATGGATCGGCACTGTCTCGCGCCCGCCCCGACTTTTGGGGACGAAGTGATGCCACTGTACTTTTAAGCCCAATGGACGGGCACAAAGCCAACAGCCCTTGGCAATCAGCAATTCGCGTTGATGACGAGTCGTCAATGGGAAAGCTCCCGACGTCAGTCTTCGTCCGGCTTGAGGTCGCGAACGACCTTGTCTGACTTCAACAGGGCATCGA
>JBCBHR010000327.1:0-3000 GCA_038525365.1 Pseudomonadota bacterium
AAGATCGACCGAATGGGCGGAGGTGGCTTGAATATTGGGGCTGGTGATGGTCATGGCCGCCTTTCAGTTTTTCTGAATGATACGTCAAATCAATTCGTTTGATTGAAACATGACCATCACCAGCCCCAATATTCAAGCCACCTCCGCCCATTCGGTCGATCTTGATCTCCTGCGCACTTTTGTTGCGATTGCCGAGACGGGCAGTTTTTCAAAGGCGGCTGAACGCGTGTTCCGCACGCCATCGGCGGTCTCCATGCAGGTGAAAAAGCTTGAGGAAACGCTCCAGCGAAGCGTCTTTGCGCGAGACTCACGGTCGGTGTCGCTGACACCCGATGGCGAAATCCTGCTTGGCTATGCCCGGCGCATGCTGGCACTTTCCAATGAAATGATGGCGCGGTTTCTGGTTCCGGACATGGCCGGTGTCGTCACACTTGGTGCGCCCGATGACTATGGCCAGCGGATCATGCCGGAGGTGCTGAAGCGCTTTGCCGAAACCCATCCAAACATT
The DNA here is from genome assembly GCA_038525365.1 of Pseudomonadota bacterium. GTDB lineage: Bacteria > Pseudomonadota > Alphaproteobacteria > Rhizobiales > Rhizobiaceae > JBCBDX01. The sequence continues at coordinate 509 of JBCBHR010000327.1, forward strand.
CGCGTGAATGTCATTGTGGAATCATCAGAGTATCTTGTGAAGCGCTTCGACAGGGGCGAGATGGACGTCATGGTCTACACCGCGCAAGACGATACGCCTGATCCCGGTGCAATCGTTTTGCTGGAAGAGGACCTCGTCTGGGCGGGCGTCAAAGGTGGCTCCGCGCACACACGCGACCCCTTGCCAGTGTCGATGTGGGAGGATTCCTGCGCATGGTGCCGCCGAGCGACTGATGTGCTTACGCGGGAGGGCCGTAGCTACCGAACCGCATACAAGACCGCACACACGATGGCGCAACGTGCCGCCATTCAGGCTGACCTTGCCGTCGCACCGTTCCCGCGCGGCTTCATGGAAGACCCGCTCATCGTGCTGGGCAAAGAGCATGGCCTGCCGCCGCTTGGCAAATACCAGATCCGCATGCGCACGAAGCAAAACCACGGCAAGTGCACACAGGCTGTCGCCGATCATGTGATGAGTGTTTTTTCATAGGCCTAGCTTCGCAGGCTCGCGGTTTGCCATGTCTACGCGAACCCAATAGCCTGCAGATGAGGGCTGACCCGGAGAGCGCAGATGGAAAAGGTCAATGGTATCGGCGGCGTCTTCTACCGCGCAGATAATCCTGATGCACTTCGCGCGTGGTACGCCGAACATCTGGGCGTCGAAGGCATGCCGTGGACGCAAACGGGCGGCTACACGGTCTACCAGCCTTTCGCGCGCGACACCGACTACTTTCCCGACACCAAGCAGTGGATGATCAACTTCCGGGTCGATGATCTCGAGGCCATGACGAAACAGCTTGAGGGTGCTGGCATCGACGTCAAAACGGACCCGTCCTGGGACATGCCAGAGGTTGGCCGCTTTGCCCGCATTCATGATCCGGAGGGCAATCCGATCGAACTTTGGGAGCCTGCTGCGCCGCCAGCCTAGTGCAGCAGGATTTCGCCATCCACCTTGCGCCACTCGCCGGGCTTGATGAGCTTCTGATGGGTGTATGAGACCGAATGCAGCGGGCCTTCGATGTTGGTGCGCCAGAAGGCCAGAAACTTGTCCATGGCCGGAAAGTTCGGGGCCAGATCATAGGCCTGCCAGATAAAGGTCTGCAGGACGTTTTGGTGGTCCGGCATTCGGTAAAGTATCTTTGCGGTGGTCAATCCGTAGCCCTGCAGTTGCAACTCCAAGTCCCGTGAAACAGCCATGGTTCTCCTCATGTGTTGGTTCTGCGCGCACATGAGGATCACGAAATCGGAATTTGTCAACAATTCCAACATGTTGGCACCGCATCCAATTGAGTGCTGACAAACCGGTCAAACCGGGGCTCCAAGGTGTTTCACGGCAGGGGCCCGATTTGGATTCAGGCATCAAAAAGCCTATATAAAATCAAGATTTTAAGCGGTGATTCGGGGCATTGGGACAGGCCCTGCCGCGCTACGGGACAGGACGCTTGATGAGCACCCCAGCAGACAAATTGCCGGAGAATATGGACGCAGATTATGGCGCGGATTCCATCAAGGTTTTGAAGGGCTTGGATGCCGTTCGCAAGCGGCCGGGCATGTATATCGGTGACACCGACGATGGGTCCGGTCTGCACCACATGGTCTATGAAGTCGTCGACAACGCGATTGATGAAGCGCTTGCGGGCCATGCTGATCTGGTGACCGTGACGCTCAACGCGGATGGCTCCGTCACCGTTACTGATAATGGCCGCGGCATTCCTGTCGGCATCCACGACGAAGAAGGCGTCTCAGCCGCAGAGGTCATCATGACACAACTGCATGCGGGCGGAAAATTCGACCAGAACTCCTACAAGGTGTCCGGTGGTTTGCACGGGGTGGGCGTTTCGGTCGTAAACGCGCTTTCCGTCATGCTCAAATTGCGGATCGGGCGCGATGGCAAGTTTCATGAAATGCAGTTCACGCACGGCGTCGCCGATTCACCTTTGAAGGCGGTGGCTGATGCGGGCGACTATACGGGCACCGAAGTCACGTTCCTGCCGTCGACGGACACGTTTACAAAGACCGAATTCAATTTCGACACGCTGGAACATCGGCTGCGTGAATTGGCGTTCCTCAATTCCGGTGTGCGCATCCTGCTGACCGACGCGCGCCATGCCGACAAACGCGAAGTTGAGCTGCTCTATGATGGCGGGCTGAAAGAATTTGTTCGCTGGCTGGATCGCGCCAAGAAGCCGCTGATCGAGAACCCGGTTTATATCACCGGCGAAAAAGACGGCATCACCGTTGAGGTCGCGCTGTGGTGGAATGACAGTTACCACGAGAACGTGCTCTGCTTCACCAACAACATTCCTCAGCGCGATGGCGGCACGCACCTCGCGGGCCTGCGCGCGGCGCTCACCAGGCAGGTGACGGGCTACGCGGAGAGTTCTGGCATCACCAAGCGGGAAAAAGTCTCGCCCACCGGTGACGATTGTCGCGAAGGCATGTCCTGCGTGCTCTCCGTCAAAGTGCCGGATCCAAAGTTTTCATCCCAAACCA
>JBCBHR010000328.1:0-2980 GCA_038525365.1 Pseudomonadota bacterium
CAGTCTGCGCCGCGACCTTCAACTTGGAGGTGACGGCCCTCTTCCGCCCGCCGAATAACCCCTACATCGCCAAACGCGTCCTGCAGGCGCGCACCACGAACATGGGCCAGCTTGTGCCTTCAAAAGCAGGCGCTGCATGGGGTCTGGCCCGCGCGCTAGATCGTGGAAAGTCTGTGGGTGTTCTGGTCGACCAGAAATTCGGGCGCGGCCGACCGGGCACGTTTTTCAGCCGTCCGGTCAAGACCAATCCCCTGCTGCCAAAGCTCGCCCGTCAGTATAACTGCCCGGTCCACCCCGCGCGCTGCATTCGCCTGCCCAATGGCCGTTACCGGCTTGAGCTTGAAGAGGCCATCGACTTGCCGCGAGACGACACCGGCCAAGTTGATGTCGATGCCTCAGCGCAGATGCTCAACGATGTCGTCGAGCGGTGGGTGCGCGAATATCCAAGCCAGTGGATGTGGTTGCACCGGCGGTGGAAGATCTGACACGTCGCCACAACCGCGGTCTATGCCCGGTTGCAAAATACAACCCAGCCGAATTAAGCCGTCATCGTTGATCTTCTGCCAGTCTAACTGAGCAGAGGTCCGCCTTGGCCACGCAAGTCCGTTTCGTCATCCTCGCCGCCGACAAGCTTGAACAGCTCTGGCCGGTCTCAACGCCTGAGCGCTCCTTCGCACTCGTCTCCGGTCCGGACGGCAAATCGCCGTTCGCCAAACTGCTGACCGCAACCCACGATGCCGATGCTGAGGCCGACGTCATGGTCATCGCCGCGACCCATGCGCTCGATGATGTGATGCGCGCGCTGCATGACAGCCCTTGGCAACAATGGGGGCTCGTGAGTGTGGACCCCACTTGCGCATCTGGTGTGCTAATCGTGCTCGCCGGCCTGATTGCAGCACGCGAAAACCGCAACCGTCGGATCGTGTTTCTGCCAGCCAACCTGCTCGCCAGCACCCATATGAAGCTGGCAGACACAATCAAAACCATGTCGCTTGGCGACCCACTTGCGCCCGACGCCACATGCATTGCCGGTCAAGTCATCAACGGCGCATTGACCACGGACACTGCGACGAGCGGGACACGGCTCCTCGTTGATCGCTTGCCGCGCCCCGGCTGGCACAAGCTGCATGGATTGGCCAACAGCGCAGATGCAAACAACGGTACCGAGGCCGTCGAGATCGCGGCAACGGGCTTCATGTCCACAAGGCCCGGTCCTCTGATCGACCTCGTCCACCGTACAGCGCCAATCATCGTGCAGGCCTGCTCCAATGCGCTCGCTTTGGCGCGATCATCGGGCAATGGCGTGCTCTTCCCACAAAACAGTTTTCTGACCTTGGCCGGTGATCTGGATTTCGCGCACATGTTTGCCAACCATCCGTTTCGGGCGCGAGCCAGGCTGCTGGATGAGCAGGTATCAGTCGCACGAAGCTGGGATGATCGTCTTGCACGTGATAACGCGCCGCAGGATGTAGCGGCGGGGCTACAACTGGGCGGGTTTTCCGCCGCAAGCGTCATCCAGTTCGCTGGCCGGACGCTGGTGTTGGAGCCGGGTCACGCGAGCGAAGTGGCGTTCCCCACTCGGCGGGCCGGCACCGAGCCATCGGACAATTCGGTCATCGCCGCGGTACGATATGACACGCTCGCATGTGGACGGGAAGCGGATTTGTGGCGGCTCTGCTTGCCGGTCGGAACGCAAACCCAGCCGGAATGCCACTTCACCCGCGAGGAGCATTTGCTGGTGGTCGAAGGCACCGTATCAGTCACAGTGGACGGCATATCGCAAAATGCGCGGCCTGGAGACCATATCTGCATCGAGCGCGGCGCATTGCACGCCATCGAAAACATTGGGGTTGGCACAGCTTGCGTGATTGAAGCGCGTTATGGCGAAATCCGTGACGAAGGCGACCGTGTCACCATCCCAGACGGTTTCAACACCACCAAACTCGGCGCCGCGTAGACGCTGACACGCTCAGTAGGTGATTTTCACACGCATGTTTCGCGGCCCAACCTGACGCGTCAGATTAAACAGGCGTTTTGCGTTGGCTGTGTGAAGGCGAACGCAGCCAGCCGACGCCGGGCGTCCAAGGCGCGAAACGGCATTTGTGCCATGGATCGCGTAGGGGCCACGGAAGAAAATCGAGTATGGCATGTTCGAGCCATAAATCGTCGAGCGCCATTTGCGATGCATGCGCTTCGGGCTGAATGTGCCGACCGGTGTAACCTTGCCGCGGCGCGCAGTCGAAACCGGCCAGCGGTACAGCACACGGCCATCCTTGCGCACGGTCATTGTCTGCTTTGAAATATCAACATGTGCCACAAGCCGCGCTGCCACCGCATGCGACGGCATAGCCACCATGACAACGGCCAGCATGGCCATAACTGCAAGAAAGTGTTTCATCCCCGAGCCCCGATCCGATCTGACTGGTCATACCTTAACGTAAAGCGCACTTTCCGTCAAAAACGATCACGCACCAAGGCGGTCTATCGTTAACCCGCGCCTGTCGTTTCGGGATTGAAAATCGTTCGCAGCCCGTCAAAGCTCATGACATGCGCGAAGCACTGTCAAAGGTCATTGCTGATCGGACCGAAGAGTTGGTCCAACTGACGGTCGACCTCGTGCGTTTTCCAACGGTCAATCCGCCCGGCGATGCTTACCGCCCTTGCTCCGAATTCATTGCCAAACGGATGACCAAATCCGGCTTCGATTGCCGCTTCTTCACCGCTGAAGGCGAACCCGGGCACACAGACGAATATCCACGCGTGAATGTCGTCTGCCGCCACGAAGGCAAACGTCCCGGGCCGACCGTACATTTCAATTCGCACATTGATGTCGTCGAAGCCGGGCTCGGATGGTCGTACCCGCCGTTTGAAGGCATCGTCGCCGATGGCAAGATCTTCGGTCGCGGCACGTGCGACATGAAGGGCGGACTAGCCACATCCATCATCGCCGCCGAAGCGTTCATGGCCGTGTATCCGGATT
>JBCBHR010000329.1:0-2978 GCA_038525365.1 Pseudomonadota bacterium
CGGCTGGCAGGCCAATCAGCCGAGCGATGACAGGAAGTTCGCCGCCGTCAGGATTGCGTCTGGCGCAGACGTTTTCATTCGGATTTGCCCGTCGCCATCGCCGTCACGGCCTTTTGTGAGATAGTCCTCCGGCAGAACTTGAATCTGCCCGATTTCACCCGCCCAAGCACCCGTGACGTCGGCGGGCACGATGCCCGCATCGATCAGCTTGGCAAGCGCCAGAAGTTGTGGCCGGAAGAGCTCAGGGCGGCGGCAATCATGCGCCAATGTCGCTAATGCGTTCAGCGTGTTGAAGTCGCCCTGCACCGCGCCGTAGTCCGTCTCGAACGCCCAAAACGCAGTAATGATCTCCGGCGATACGCCAAACTCTGATCGTGCCCGGTCGAACGAAGAGGCGTGTCGCTGCAGATTGCGCTGACCATTGTCGAAGCGGTTTTGTGAGATCAAGCGCTGTGAGAACGTCAGGAAATCGAGTGTGAAGACGCCCTGGGAGCGGTCGCGTTGGATGACTTTCGCGTCTGTATTGGCGCGCGAAAGCGCATTCAGGCCAACTTGCCCAACACCCGATGCATTGGCCTCAGACACCATGCCATCGCGCCATACGGCAAAATCGCCGCCGCAAGCCTGTGCAAAAGCGGTCATCGGCAAGACGAGTGTCATCGCGGTCGCGCCGACAAGCCTTATCAGAGTGTTCCGCATCCGTCGGTGCCTCCAGTAGTGTCCAACTGTCAAAATGAAGTGTTTTTCAGCGCTGCGCGCTTCGCAACCAGTCGCGCCAGGCGTTTTCGCTGCCTGCAAACACATTGATGTCGATGTCACCTTTCGCGCCCTTAATCCGGCCCGTGCCGGTGTATTGCCAGAACGCGAAGCGTCGGCCGGGATAGGTGACTTTCGGATGTGTTTTTGTGGAGCGCAGCCAATAGGTTTCGTCGTTCATGTGCCCAACCAGATTGTCCCGGTGAAAATCGACCGTCGTGTAGATAATCGGACGCTTGCCGTAGTGGCGCTCCACGATATCGAGCCACTTCTTCATCTTCGCGCGCACCTCTGCCGGTGGTGGGCGGCGTTTGCACGTTGGTGATTTCGGGTTCCATTCAGCATCCAGCACTGGTGGCAACGCACCGCGTTCACGCGGAACATTACGGATGAACCATCGTGCCTGGGCTTCCGCCGATGTGCAGAAATACAGAAAATGGTATGCGCCGCGCGGAATACCCGCGCGTCGTGTATTGCTCCATTTCTCCATGAAGCGGTCGTCCAGAAGGTCACCACCTTCAGTCGCCTTGATGAACGCGAATTCAATGCCTTGGCGTTTCAGGATCCGCCAATCAACAGCGCCCTGCCACTTCGAGACATCCACCCCGTGAACCGGAAAACCGAACGGCGCACCGCCTTCCCATTCGAACACCGGATCGCTGTCGCCATAGCGAGGCCGCGCCTTTTCAAGCGGGTAGCTCACATTGGCGGCGTAGCTCGTGGTCGCAGTTGCCGTCGGCGCGATGTCATAGGCCACTGACGTGCAGCCCGCCATGGCAAAAAGCCCGCCGAGCAGCCCGGCCATGATAACGCGTCTCCACATGCTTCCCACTCGAATCAAGCCCCGTATTTTTTGTTGTCGCGAAAGCATATCACGCCAATGCGCGCCGGGCGCAGGTGACACGACAATATGACCGTTTTTGGTGCGTTGGCGGGGCGGGCCTAGCTGCCCAGGGCGTTGAGCCGCCTGACCCTACGCGACATTGACGCCAACAGCTGCCACGTGACACCTCTCGGTCAGCGCTCTGGGAGGACATGATGCGTGTATTGAAATGGCTTGGATTGACCATTGTCGGGCTTTTGATTGCGGGTGTCGGCTACCTTTGGGTGGCACCGCCCGACCTACTGCGCGTTGGTGCAAACTACACGGCCAAGATGGTGTGCTCGAATGTATTCGTCGCCGGTCGCGATGCCGATGAAGTGCTTGCCGTCGATGTGCAGGCACCGGGGCATCCGCTCCTGCGCTTGATGCAGCTTAAAGTGGACCGCGATATGGGCGTCGTCGAAGCATCTCTCCTTGGGTTCATCGCGCCGGGCATGGCCGTCTATCGTGGGCCAGCGCTTGGATGTTCGTCGCTGCCGAGCCTCGATATGGCAGACCTCGCCGAATTGGATGCAGCTGCGATCACGCGCACACCGGCGTTGGACGATGAATTGCCATGGCCGCGCGGTAGCCGTGTTGAACCGCAAATCAATGAAAAGCTGGACGCAGCACTCAATGACGCTTCACTCATTGGCCCAGGCATGCGTGCGGTGGTTGTTGTCAAAAACGGCCAGATCGTCGGCGAGCGCTACGGCGATGGTTTTGATGCCGAGACGCCGCTTCTTGGCTGGTCGGCCACCAAAACGGTCACGGCTGCGCTGATCGGCCGTGCGATGCGCGAGGGGTTGATGGAATTCGACACCGATCCGGGTTGGGCGGCGTGGGAGAGCGACGAACGCGCATCCATTGCGCTTGTCGATTTCATGGGCATGGCAAGCGATCTGATGTGGAACGAAGGCTATGGCTCGGTCTCAGACGTCACACGCATGTTGTACCTTGAGACTGACATGGCAGCATTCGTCGCCAGCCAGCCAATTGACGCGACATCTGCCACTTTGATCGGCGAGACGTTCAACTATTCGTCTGGCACCACAGTGATCCTCAACGAGGTGCTTGAGCGCACGTTCGATGATCCGGCAGCCGCGCTCGACTTCCCACACCGCGCATTGTTTGCACCGCTTGGCATGACAAGCGCGGTGCTGGAAACCGATGCGTCGGGCACGTTTGTCGGATCATCCTATCTCTACGCGACTGCGCGCGATTGGGCGCGGCTTGGGCAGTTCCTCATGCAGCGCGGTGTCTGGGAAGGGCGTTCGCTTCTGCCGACGGGCTATGTCGATTGGATGACTGAGCCGCATCCGGCGTCAAACGAGGGAGCCTATGGCAGGGGACAGGTCTG
>JBCBHR010000330.1:0-2973 GCA_038525365.1 Pseudomonadota bacterium
CCTCCGGCCCATAGGTTCCAATCTGCGTTTCAATCTCTAAGTCCCGCAGGTTGGAACCTATGGGCCGGAGGATGTCGTGCCGCGTGCGCACAGTCTTGACATGGTGCTGACGATCGATCCGGCCTTGGTGTTCGTGGACCGTGACGGGATGGAAGCCGTGTTCGACTACGATCCCCTGATCCGCGATATCGACGGGCTGGCGCGGGATACACATTATCAAACGCAGGAGAGATTGATGACGCGCATTGTGCAAGCGGCTGCGCGATATCCGGAAATAACCGAGATGTCCGTCAGCCTCTGCAAGACGCCTGTTTTGGAAAACAGCGGTCATCTCGGTGTGACGCTGGTTGTGGATGCCCAAGACCTCGCAAAACTGCGCCAACAGAAAGACGCCGCATGAGACCGGTGGTTTTTGCCCTTGCTGCGTTGGGCGCGTTGATGCTGGCGACACATGCTTCGGCGCATGTGCGTTGGTTCGTGGACGGGGCCGCCACGGTCGAGGCGTTTCAGCCCTATGCCATCACCGACATCGAGGTGATCGTCTGGATCGCAATTGCCGTGGCCTTGGTCTTTGCGTCAGTCGTTCTGGACATGCGATTGCCCACGGTGCGCGTCGTGGCCAGCAAAACCAGGCATGACTTCATCGAGCTTTTGCGTGTGTTTTCCGGGATGTCGATGTTGTTGACGGCATATGAGGGCGCGATCATCGCACCCCATTTGAGTGCCTTTGGCACCTTCGGCACGGTGTTGCTGTTCACGCAGGCGGTGATCGGCATATTGCTGATTTCAAATCGTTTTGTCCGGCACGCTGCGATTTTGATGATCCTTCTGCACCTCGGCTTGGCGATCAAGTTCGGACTTCTGTCCGCGGTGGAGTACCTGATCATGCCGGCGATTGCGGTCTTTTTGCTGATCAACAACTTGCCCACCGCGGAACTGCGCGAGCGGTTCAAACCATATTCGGTGGACCTGCTGCGCATTCTGACGGGCATCTCCCTGATCACGCTCGGCGTGTCCGAGAAACTGGTCGGCGCGATGATGGCCGAAAGCTTCCTCGTGCTCTACCAATGGAACTTCATGACGTCGCTTGGGCTGGACTTCTTTACGGATCGGTTGTTCGTCTTGTCGGCGGGCGTGATCGAGGTGGTGTTTGGTGTCATCATGGTGCTCGGGACGACGACCCGTCTGAATGTGCTCGCCTTTTCGGTCGTACTTTTCGCCTCGAACGTGCTGTTCATCGTTCAGGGTGAGAACGAGGCGGCGATGATCGAGTTTATCGGGCACATGCCCGTCATCGGCGTTGCACTGATCCTGTTGCTGCTTGGCGCGGGACAGCGGCTGAAAGTCACGAACTTTTTGCCGCAACGGCAAAAGAATCCAATGGTCAGAACTGTAAGGGTGCCAAGCGATGCGTGATTTCTCTCTCCGCCTGCCGTACTTGATATATCTCAGCATCGGCGCCTTGCTTGTTGGCGTGCTCGTCGCACCCGCGTTTCGCGATATGCCCGAGCCGGAACAGCGGCCCATGTCGATGATGCCCATGGAGATGGAAGAAGGCATGACACATCCCATGCGCGAAGTCGTGTCGGACACCCCTCCGTCGCTGACCATGGCGGTCGAAAAGGACAGTATGGACGGCTGGAACATCACGCTTGCGCCGGAGAATTTCGAATTCACGCCGGAGCGGGCCGGTGCGGACGGTGCGCCGAACACGGGCCATGCGCATCTGTATATCGACGGGGCCAAGGTGGCGCGCCTCTATGGGGTTCACTACCACGTGCCTGACCTCCCTCCGGGTCAATACGAGTTTGTTGTCACGTTGAGCAGCAATGATCATGCCTACTATACGCTGGATGGGGAGCGGATTGAGGCGCGGGCGACCATCACGCAAGGTGAGGCCACGGTCGACATGCCGATGGAGTAGCGGGATGGCCTTGCCTCGACTGAGGTGACCGACTGCGGCCCTTTGTGAAACGGAAGAAGCTCATCGGGCGCGCGTGTCTGAAAGCGATAAGGGAGTGTTCCGGAACAGCAACATGGTGTGCCCCCTGCCGGGCTAGTGTGGCTGCGAAAAACAGTTTTTTGTGCCGAATGATGTGATGCTCGCTGAGGCCGCAACACAAGACGGCTGACGCGCTTCGCCCCAGTCCGTGCGCCCACCGTGCGACCTATTCTCCCAACGGGTCGCCATGGCCCGTTTCGGTTCTAATGTCTGACCCAAAGATAGCTTTGGGGAAAGACAATGATCATATCGACTATGGTGAAACTGAAAACGCTGAGCGTCGCACAGCAGATCGTCGCTGGCGCGTTCATCAATGGGGCCTTGATCGGCGGAGCGGTCGTGGCCGGTGCCGTCATCGCCAGCAAGGCACGGTCCGGTAACGGGCCGATCTGCAAGGCGACGAAAACGCCTGCGCCGCAGGACGCATAAGACGCGCATGACCACAGGGTGTGAGGCATACAGGCGGACGCGCCCACCCTTGGCCCCAGCGGTCTGAGCAGCGCGTAGCCATGCCTCGGTCCAGACCCCCCAAGTCGCCGGAAGCCCGTGCATTTCGGCGCCGCGCGCGCGTTATCGTTGCGATCGGGTTTCTGGCCCCTACGATTGCCGGCAGTCTTGTGGCGCTTGTGCTTTCCGGCGGGCAATGAACCCGCCCCCACTAGGGTCGTGCAGACGTGGCCTGGCCTTGCGACCATGCAACTGAGAGACCCACATGTTCGTCCCACTCTCCCTACAGCCACAACCGGTGCGGATCTTTCTTTGCATCTGCGTGTTTTTCGAACTCGTTTTGGTGCTCAGCATGCCGTTTGGCGCCGGGGACAGCATGCGCAGGTTTCTGATCACCATGGGCGGCTTTTGGCCGGACCTTTTGAAAGGTGCCACGCCCGTCTTTGCCGGACAGCCGGTTACCATGTTCGCCACCTCGGCTGTGCTGCATGGCGGGGTTTTGCATCTGTTCATGAATATGGTGG
>JBCBHR010000331.1:0-2963 GCA_038525365.1 Pseudomonadota bacterium
GGCATTGGTGGAACGGGAAATATCGTTGTGACCGAGAGCGGCCAGTCGCTCTTCGTGCCCGCACCGAAGGTTGGCGTCATCAGTCGCGTTGGCGCGGGCGACAGTTTCGTTGGCGCGCTGGTATTATCGTTGGCGCAAGGGCTTGAGTGGTCAACGGCGCTTGCCCGCGGTGCCGCCGCTGCATCGGTCGCCGTCACCAAGGCGGGGACTGGACTGTGTGAAGCGACCGAAACCGAGGCTGTGGCGCAAGGTTTGAACGCCGTTTCCGTCTGATCGCGACGTATCAATCAACATCACACACGCGTTACACTCAGTCACATGCCATTGATCCGTTAAGGTTGTGCGCCGTAATTGTGGACAGCACCCCAAGGAGGGCCGAATTCATGCCGCGCTACCGTTTTCCAGAACCGCCTGCCAGCGAGATCACGCCCAAAGAGGTGTTCTTCAACCGCCGATCCTTCATGAAGGGGATTGCTGCGGGCACGATAGCCGGTGCCGCGACGCTTCAGGGCATGCAGGCCAGCCACGCCGAGCAGATCACCGAAAAGCTCGACACCGTGCCGGGTCCATTCTCGACGGATGAAGAACCAAACACGCTCGAAGAGATCAAAAGCTACAACAATTTCTATGAATTCGGCACGGGCAAAGAAGACCCTGCTCGGCTGGCTGGTCAAATGACAACACGGCCTTGGACGATCAAGGTCGGCGGGCTTGTCAACAACCCCGGTGAAATCGGCATCGATGAACTGCTCACCGGCTTTCCACTGGAAGAGCGCACCTACCGGTTCCGCTGCGTGGAAGCGTGGTCGATGGTGATCCCGTGGGTGGGCTTTCCATTGTCCGATCTTTTGGCGCGCTTTGAGCCGCAGGGCAGCGCGAAATATATAGCGTTTGAAACGCTGGTGCGCCCCGAAGAGATGCCCGGCCAGCGCGGCGCATTCCAATCGATCGAATGGCCCTACCGCGAGGGTCTGCGCATGGATGAAGCGATGCACCCGCTGACACTGGTGGCGGTTGGGGTCTATGGCGAGACAATGCCCAACCAGAATGGAGCGCCCGTTCGCCTCGTGGTTCCGTGGAAATATGGGTTTAAGTCCATCAAATCTATTGTCGCGATCAATTTCGTCGAGGAAGAGCCTCCGACCACGTGGAACATGCTTCAACCAAGCGAGTACGGGTTCTACTCCAACGTAAACCCGGATGTGGATCATCCGCGCTGGAGCCAGGCAAGCGAACGGCGCATTGGTGGTGGGCTGTTTGCAAAACGCATCCCGACCGAGTTCATGAACGGCTATGGCGAGCAGGTCGCGCCATTGTATGATGGCATGGATCTGCGCGCGAATTTCTGATGACAGCCGCCCGCGCCAGCCTCAATCGCTATGCGACCGTCCTGCCCTCATGGATCGTCTATCCATTGGGTATGGCGCCCGGTGTCCTGCTTTTCTATCAGGCGCTAACCGGCGGTTTGGGCGTTGATCCGATGGCGGCGCTGGAGCACGGCCTTGGTGAATGGGCGCTAAAGTTTCTCTTGCTGGGCTTATGCATCACCCCGCTTTTGCGTTTCGGGCGGATCAATATGGTCAAGTACCGCCGTGCGATTGGCTTGGTGGCCTTCGCCTATGTTGCGGCCCACCTGACGACCTACACCGTGCTCGACAAGCAATTGTTCTGGAATGAGATCATCGCCGACATCTGGAAGCGCCCATACATCACCGTTGGCATGGGCGCTTTCCTCATGCTTCTGCCGCTCGCGCTCACGTCCAACGGCTTTTCGGTGCGCAAACTGGGTGCCGCCACTTGGCGCAATTTGCACAAGCTGACTTATCCCGCTGTCATTCTTGGTGCTGCGCATTGGGTGATGCTTGAAAAAGTTTGGGACCCGGAAGCCCTGATTTACCTTGGACTGGCCACCGGCCTAGTCGGCTTGCGTGTCATACCGAAAACCCGCAGCCCCGGGCGCACGGCAAACGCGACCGCCTGACCTTTCCTCAAGCGACCAGTTGTGTAACGTCCTTTCCAAAACGGGAGGACGGCCACAATGACTTCGCTTTCATTTTTCGGGGCAGCCGGGACTGTGACGGGTTCATGCTCGATGCTCGACACGGGCACAACCAAGTTCCTGATCGACTGTGGCATGTTTCAGGGCAACAAGACGATCCGTGCGCTCAACGATGGCGACTTTCCGTTTTCTGCGGCTGAACCGGACTTTCTTATCCTGACCCATGCGCATATCGACCACTCCGGCCTTCTGCCAAAGCTCGCCAAACATGGCTACGACAAACCGATCTACGCAACCGAGCCAACCTGCGATCTTCTGACCTTCATGATGAAGGATTCAGCCAAGATCCAGATGTCCAACAATGACCGCCAGAACCGCAAGCGACAGCGCAAGGGACTGGAGCCTGTGGAGCCGCTCTACACCGACAAGGACGCCGAGCGTGTGTTGGAACTGCTCCATCCGATTTCCGGCTATGACGTCTGGTTTGAGCCCGCGCCGGGGGTACACGTCCGTTACTGGAATGCGGGCCACATCCTCGGTTCCGCCTCAGCGGAGGTGAAATTTGAGGACGCAGAAAGCGGCAACACGATGCGGGTGCTGTTTTCCGGCGATATCGGCCCCGAAGAAAAGGTATTCCATCCGGAGCCCGGCGGTGAAGCGGGCTTTGACTACATCGTCTGCGAAAGCACCTATGGCGACCGCGATCGCGATGACTACACGCTGGAAAAGCGCCGGGACATGCTGCGCAAGGAGCTTGTGCGCGGGCTTTCGGCCGGCGGCAATATCGTTATCCCCGCCTTTGCCGTGGAGCGAAGCCAGGAGCTGCTGCACGACATCGGGGTTTTGCTCGCTCAAGGGGAACTTCCGAGCGCGACGGTGTTTTTGGACTCCCCGCTCGCAAAGAACGTCACAGATGTATTCATCAAGCACGCCCATACGCTCGATGATGTTGCCATTGAGAACT
>JBCBHR010000332.1:0-2955 GCA_038525365.1 Pseudomonadota bacterium
CGCGAAGGTGGATCATTTGCGCGCCGTTCTCAACCCATTTCGAGTGTCCGTCACGCCGCCAACTTGACCGCCGAAACGAAGTCGATACCCACCCGGCGCCACACCGCGATGTCGCATCATCGCGCGGCGCAATCGTTCATCGTCGTGGAAACCGCACTGGCGTGAGATCAGCGTAAGCGGCAGGTCCGTTTCCTCGAGCAAGCGGCACGCCGCTTCAACGCGAAACGCTTCTACGGCTTTGGCTGGTGTGGCACCTGTCGTCTGCCGGTAGAGCCGGGCAAAGTTGCGCGGGCTCATCCGCTGATGTTGGGCGAGTGTATCCACCGACAGATCAGCGTCGAGATTTTCCGAAATCCAAGCGTGCAGCGCCTCAAATTTGTCGGACGAGTTTTGGGACTGCTGCCGCAATTGTTCACTGAATTGCGATTGGCCGCCGGGTCGGATCAAGTAGCACACCAAGGCGCGCGCAAGGCTCAAGGCTGCTTTCCGACCCATGTCTTCGGCCACCATGTCGAGGCACATGTCGATGCCTGCCGTCACGCCCGCCGACGTTCTCACCTTACCGTCGCGAATGAAGATCGCGTCTTCGACAACGTCCACATCCTCATATGTGTCCCGCAGCCGCTGACAGGATTGCCAGTGCGTCACGGCTGACTTCCCGGCCAGCAAACCAGCCGCTGCCAAGACAAAGGCTCCGTTGCAAACCGACGCCACCCGCCGTGCTTTGCTGGCCAGAGTGCAGACCTCTTTCAGCAATGGCTTGTGTTTGCATGCAGCGAAAGCGCCGGGCCCGCCGATGACAATAACGCTATCGATTGGAGTCGTGGAAACTTCTGCTATTGCTTGCGTGGCGATTGGCAAGACGGTGTCCGAGCCGACGAAGCCGCCGCCGACTGACACGACCCTTGTTTCGTAGTGCCCGGGAGAAATCTCGCTTGCGTCCGCAAAAACCTGAAGCGGCCCGGCCAGGTCCAAAAGCTTCACATCCGGGAAGACGACGAAGACGACACGTTTGGCAGAAATTGAGGGCATACTGTCATTTATGCCGGGTAGCGAGCGCGCTAGTCAACACCGGCAGACGATGAAAGGCGACCACATGCTGATCCTGAAGCCCAATTGCGAGTGTTGCGACAAAGACCTGCCGCCGGACGCGGAGGATGCTCGCGTTTGCTCTTTCGAGTGCACGTTTTGCGCCGACTGCGCCGAGACACATTTCAACAATATTTGCCCGAACTGCGGCGGCGAACAGGTTCGCAGGCCAATCCGACCCGCAAACAAGCTCGTGACTTCGCCAGCATCAACAAAGCGGTTTGTGAAAGATCACGCTGTCTGCAATCCACCTGCACGTGCGCATGAGGTGGCGCGTTAGCGTCTATTGCTGACTTACGCTTCCGTCGCCAACCCGATGCACGGACGCTGCAAAACATCCGGGTTTGGCGTTGTGAATATGGGCATAGGCGATCTGCGCATCATCAAATGCCGCCGAAATGGCCGATGAAACGGCATCCCCCGGCATAACGTCTGCGTGGACCATCATGTGATGATGATCGAAGCAGCGCAGCGAAACCAGACGCGACTGGATGACGTCCGGAACCACGTTGACATCCACATGGGCCTGTTGCGCGTTCTCCCGGACAAAGATGGCGTGCGAGGCGCGGTAAGGACTGTTCGCCGGTTGATGTTCGTAGTTGATGAGGATGACCGTCTCGCCGATCTCTGCATCCTGCAAGCTGACACGGCAAGGCGTTCCGGGATTTTCAGTGACCTTCTGCCGGACCGCGCCATGCGCCGCCAGTGCATCGTCGGAGAGATCAAAGAGGTGAGCAAAATTCTCGCGCGGCAACGCTTTGATTTGAAAACCCATGGCAAGACTGGCTCCTTCTTTCGTTAAGAGAAAGCTAAGTGGAGAGGCCCTTGTCCGTCGACCCGTTTCTTGCAAGTCGCCTTAACGCAAAGGACGTGAGAGAAGCAGGCGCGGCGATCAGCGACCAAAACGCTTCAGCCAGCCGAGCGTGAGTTCCGTCGGGCCGTTTGGTTTGTACTCCGCCCCAAGCGGCGCATCCCAACCGAGAGCTTTGATCTCTGCGAAGACCTCGGCATAGTCGATTTCTCCGCGCTCCGGCGGGCCGCGATCCGGGACGGAAGCGAACTGAATATGGCCGACAATGGGCATGAGTGACCGCAGCCGCGTGATTACACCCCCTTCTGTTCTGGCAACGTGATAGCAGTCGAACATGAGCTTCAAATTGGTGGTCCCAATGGCTTCGATAACGTCCGCCGCCTGGCCGGTCGTTCGCAAGAAATAGCCCGGCGCGTCATGCGGGTTCAGGGGTTCGATCAGGATGGTGAGCTTGCGCTCTGCTGCCCGTTTGCAGGCGTAAGTGACGTTCTTCAGGAACGTTTCGTGCCCAGCGGTGCTCTGATCGAAGCCCGCCATCACGTGCACATTGGCAGCGTCCACATCACTTGCGTAGCCAATTGCTTCGTCAATGGCGTCGCGCGCTTCACTTTCGCGACCGGGAAGAGCGGCGAGGCCATTCTCTCCTTGATCTACATTGCCGCGCCGCGTGTTGAGGCCGAGCATCTTCAAACCCGTTTCGGAGAGCGCCGCGTTCATATCGGCCGTTGGGACATCATACGGCCAATGGCACTCGACTGCGTCGAACCCCGCCGCTTTGGCGGCGATGATCGCTTCGGGCAGTGGTCGGTCGGAAAACAGAAAGCCGAGATTGGCGGAGAATGTCGTCATGTGTCCCACTCCACATCAAACTAGGTGATCACGCGATGGATCTGGTCATCGGATAGTTGGAAACCTTGCCTGCCGCGCATCAGCATGGCCAACCGCGCTTCCGCTTCCAATTCTTCAATGGCGTTGCACGCGGCCTCAACCGTCTTGCCCGCAACCACGGGGCGGTGATGGGCCAGCGTATCGGCGCTTCGCTTTCCGGCCAGTCC
>JBCBHR010000333.1:0-2916 GCA_038525365.1 Pseudomonadota bacterium
CCGGAGTGCCTGCGCAGCGTCCAATTCGCGCGCATCGGCGATAAGCCGGGCCGTCAGCGTGCCCATGCGGCCGAGCATCGGGTCGGCGGCAGTGGTCGTCGTCGCGATGCCGCGATCAACGGTTGGTTGGTGCAGGCCTGTGGTCATGCGCGTGGCAGCTATGTCAGTTTTACGACGAACCCGTGACATATGGGGGTTCTTGCAGCAAGCCGCATGTTTCCAGCGCCGCGGCAAACTGATCCAGCGAGAACGGCTTTGTCAGCACCGCTTGTGCGCCCGTATCGAGGAAACGCTGGCGTGTTTCCGCGCTTTCATCTGCCGTCAATCCGACCATCGGAACGGGGTTTGTGCCGCGCTCTTCTTCGATGCAGCGCATGGCACTGATCGTTTGAAGGCCGTCGCGACCGGGCATGTGCAGATCGGTCAGGACAACATCGAACTCGCCGGCCCGGAACGCGCGCACTCCCTCGTCGCCATCGCTTGCCAGTGTCACCATGTGGCCAACACGCTCCAACATGCGTGTGGCGAGCAAAGCGTTGACGTCATTGTCCTCAACCAGCAACACGCGCAGTTTTGCGTTGTCCGCTGCGGTCGCGATCGGTGCCGCCAAAACCTCATCCGCCGGTTTTCGCCCTGATCCATCTGCGGTCTCCGCCAGTACGCGCAGCAGGCTCGTCTCGCGAATGGGGCGCGTAAGGTAGTGATGGCCGTCGGCCTTGATGCTTGCACCAAGCGATCCGCGCTGGCCGGGCTCAATCAAAACGACAAGGCTCCCAGTGTAGCGCGCCTCATCCGATGTCTCGTCAGGCGGATAGGCAATTGTGCGGCTATCGGTCAGCACCGTGTCGGCGCGTTCCGGATCAAAGCATCCGCCCGCGTCTTCGATCATGGCCGCAATCAGTGCGCGCTCCGGGCCATCGCTCATTTCCAGATGGAAGCATCGGCCCGCAAGTGATGGCGGTGTTTCCGGTGGCAAGACACTCGGCACACCGTCGGCGGGCAAGCTGAGCGTGAACGTGGCGCCGCGGCCCTTTTCGCTGGTCAGCGCAATCTCGCCGTTCATGTCACGCGTCAGTCGCTGCGCAATTGCCAAACCAAGGCCCGCACCTTCCTGCCAGCGGGTGGTGGACATATCCACTTGGTGGAAGGGTTCAAAGACCGCCGCGTGTGCGTCCGACGCAATGCCCGGTCCGGTGTCCGCGATGGCAATCTGCAGGAACGTGTCATCGTAGGTTGCTCGTATCGTAACGCCACCTTCGGCGGTGAATTTGACGGCGTTGCCAATCAGGTTGAACAACACTTGGCGCAGCGCAGGCGCATTGGCCGCGATAATTGCAGGCACTGCCGCATCGACGCGCCAGCCGAGATCAATGCCCTTTTCATGGGCTTTGGAGGCCAGCAGTTCTGTCACACCGGCAATGCAACTGCGGATATCGAGATGCTCAATTTTGCGGCCTTGGCTGTCGCCGCGTTGCCGACCGAACTGCAGCAAGTCGTTGACGAGCAACAGGAGCGCTTCAGACGACGACGTCATCGCGTCCACATAGGTGCGCTGTTCGGGCGTCAGACGTGTGTCGGTGAGCAATTTGCCCATGCCGATGATGCCGTTGAGCGGTGTGCGGATCTCGTGACTGACCATGGCCAGAAAGCGGGCTTTCTCGGTGTCGAGATCAAGCGTAGCAGCCTGCGCCTCGGCGCGCGCCCAGGCAAAATCCTGATCGCTCTCGCTCGCCTTTGGCGTCGTTTCGGGGGCATGATCGCGCGCGTCTTCGGTCATGGACACAACCATGGCCGAAAACGGTTAGGAAGCAGTTTCGCGCAGTGTTCTATTTGTGCATATCGACGATGACCCGACCGCGGACTTTGCCGTCGAGAATGTCATGCGCGGTCTGCACCACATCATCAAAACCGATGGTTGTCGTGATGGCATCAAGTTTGGATGCGTCCAGATCGCTAACCAGCCGCGCCCACGCTTCCTCGCGCTTTGCAATCGGTGCCATCACAGAATCGATGCCTAGAAGCGCCACGCCACGCAGGATGAATGGTGCCACCGATGTTGGCAGGTCCATGCCTTGGGCCAAACCGCAGGCAGAGATGGCGCCAGACTGCTTGGTTTGCGCAAGCACGTTTGCAAGCGTGTGAGAGCCAACTGAATCAACACCCGCAGCCCAAAGTTCCTTGCCAAGCGGACGACCGGGTTCGGACAGTTCCGCACGATCCTTGATCTCCGCTGCGCCAAGCGCGGTGAGATAGTCTGCTTCAGCGGGTCGGCCGGTTGATGCAATAACATGATAACCGAGCTTGGAAAGCACGGACACGGCAACCGACCCCACGCCGCCGGACGCACCGGTGACGATCACCGGGCCGTCATCCGGTGTCACGCCATGTTTCTCAAGTGCGAGCACGGAAAGCATGGCGGTGTAGCCAGCGGTGCCAATGCCCATGGCGGTTTGCGGGCTCATGGCGCTGGGCAGTGAGACCAGCCAGTCACCATTGACACGCGCCTTGGCGGCATAGGCGCCATAGTGGACTTCGCCGACGCCCCAGCCATTGAGAATGACCTTGTCGCCCGCTTTCCACTTCGCGTGGTCGGAGGTGATGACCGTGCCCGCAAAATCGATGCCGGGGATCATTGGCCAACGGCGCACGACCGGAGACTTGCCGGTGATTGCCAAGCCATCCTTATAGTTGACGGTGGTCGCTTCGACCTCGACGACAACATCGCCTTCCATAAGATCATCGACGGAGATGTCTTCCAGTGCGACGGACTGCTTTTTGGCCTCGTCGCGCGACACCATGATGGCTTTGAATGTGTCAGCCATGCGCTGATCCCTCCTCCGGTTTTTCGGCACCGTGGCGATTGCGTTCGGCCCGGTCAATCCTCCGCTTGCGCTTTTGATGTGCGCCAAACGACAA
>JBCBHR010000334.1:0-2907 GCA_038525365.1 Pseudomonadota bacterium
TATCGCTTTTCAGCTGTCATCCCGAGGGGGATCGTCGCGATCAACTTGCTCGTCAGGCCGTCGTGGACTTTGACACTGCGCGGCGCGCTGGCAATAGCATTGAGCGCCGATGACAATCCGAGCGAAAACAGGGCCCTGACTGCATTTGGCGAGAGTTGAATGCCGGCGCCGACTTCTTCAAGGGCCGGTGCGCGCTCGAAGACGACACTTTCAACGCCCTTTTTTGCAAGAGCCAACGCGCTGGTCAGCCCGGCAATGCCGCCACCGACGATACCAATCCGCATCGGGGTTTACGCCGCGCGCGGTGCCGTGAAGAGGCAATTTTCAGGGATGGTGGCGCCGTCCGCCAACGCTTCGTTGAACACATAAAGCGTCGAGCAGTATGGGCAGACCTTTTCGGTGTCGTCGCCCATGTCCAAGAACACATGCGGATGGTCGTAAGGCGGGGTCGCGCCGACGCACATGAACTTCTTCACACCGATTTCGATGCGATTGTGACCTTCGTCATTCTTGTAGTGCGGGGTGCCGATCTGTGCCACGCCGATGCTCCGGGATGTTTACTCGCTCTGTGCTAGCCAAGGCGCGCATAAATTTCTAGACGACCAAGGCATTGTTTTTGCGGTTTGAACGGGTTGAGGTCATGGTTGAATTTGTTCGCGACGGCGTGCGCATCGCGTATCTGGATGAAGGGCCGCGCGCCGGGGACGTGGTGCTTTGCATCCACGGCTTTGCCTCAAACCGTCAGGTTAACTGGGTCGGCCCCGGCTGGGTGCAAACGCTCACCGGGGCGGGGTATCGGGTCATCGCCCTCGACAATCGCGGCCATGGCGACAGCGACAAACCGCATGATACCGCAGCTTACACCCCTGAGGTGATGGCGGATGATGCCGACGGTCTTCTTGATCATCTGGGCATCCTTAAAGCCCATGTGATGGGCTATTCCATGGGCGCGCGGATTTCTGCCTTCCTTGCGCTGCGTCAGCCGCAAAGGGTCAAAAGCCTGGTTTTTGGGGGGCTCGGCCTTGGCATGGTCGAAGGCGTTGGTGATTGGGATCCGATTGCCGATGCGTTGCTTGCACCGTCATTGGCGGATGTGAGCCATGAGCGCGGCCGCATGTTTCGCGCTTTCGCCGACCAGACCGGCAGCGACCGCTTGGCGCTTGCTGCATGCATCCAGTCTTCGCGAACGCTGCTGACGCCTGAGCAAATGGCGTCCATTGCCGTGCCCACATTGATCGGTGTCGGCACCAAAGACGATATCGCTGGTGCGCCGGCGCCATTGGCAGACATGATGCCCCATGGGCAAGCACTCGACATCCCTAACCGGGACCATATGCTTGCAGTCGGTGATAAGGTCTTCAAGCAAGCCGTGCTCGCTCACTTGCCAAATCCGTGAGGCTTCGTGATTAGCGAAACGCATTTACGGCGCATGTTGGGGTTTGTTATTGGGCCGAAGGCGCATATGTGACACCACGATCTGTCAACGGGAGGGCGATGCCCATGCCGGAAAGCAAACGAAACACCAAGTCCAAGCCACACAGCGTGGACCCGATCTGGGCAAATGTGCGCGCTGATGCTGAAACTGCGGTCGCCAATGAGCCCGTGCTGGGCACGTTCCTCCACACATGTGTGATTGACCAACCAACACTGGAAGATGCGGTCGCCCATCGCATTGCCGAACGGCTTGATCACCCCGATGTTCCAGCAGAAATCATCCGCAATGGCTTTGACACCATGCTGGATGCCGATCCGGGCATATCGCGCGCGATCCGTGTTGACATGCAGGCCGTCTTCGATCGCGACCCGGCATGCACGCGTTATCTCGATCCGCTCCTGTATTTCAAAGGCTTTCACGCCATCCAGACGCATAGGCTGGCGCATTGGCTTTATGGACAGGGTCGTCGTGACTTTGCGCTTTATCTGCAGAGCCGCGCCTCGGTCGTCTTCCAAACGGACATCAACCCGGCTGCGCCATTTGGCGTCGGTATCTTCCTTGATCATGCCACGGGTTTTGTGGTCGGTGAAACAGCGGCAGTTGGCGACAATGTCTCAATCCTGCACTCCGTCACCTTGGGTGGGACTGGAAAGGAAGGCGCAGACCGGCACCCCAAGATCGCCGACGGCGTTTTGATCGGCGCTGGCGCGTCGATTCTCGGCAATATTCACATCGGCCATTGCACCAAGGTTGCCGCGGGATCTGTTGTTTTGAATGACGTTCCGCCATGCAAGACGGTGGCTGGCGTTCCGGCAAAAATCGTCGGCGAGGCCGGTTGCGCCGAGCCATCGCGCGCTATGAACCAATTGCTCTGACCACGCTCACCAAACACACAATATCAAAACGAAGAGGGGACCGGTATGACCGGCGAAGAGCTCAGCAAACTCACAAACTACTTCCGCAAGACTTTTGGCCATACGTCACTTGCGGTCAAAGCGCGTCCAAAGCTGGCAGATTCCGCAGAGCTCTATCTTGGCGATGAGTTCCTGGGTGTGATCTCGCGCATCGAGGACGAGGGTGAGGTGTCCTATGACCTCTCCATGTCGATCCTGGACTTTGATCTCGAAGAGTAACGTCAGACGCCGGGTGTCGTCTCCACCCGCAGATATTGCGCGAAGCGCTCCAGATCGCTGCTGAGCGCGCGCCATTGCGAAATCATGTGCGCGGGAAACCGTGCCTGCACCGCAGTTGACAGGCCGGAGAAAAGCTCCGTCTCGCATGCATGCAAGAGTTTGCCGACGTGGCTTTCGCGCGGCAATTGGCACCGCGCAACGAAAATCGGTGTTCCATCCAGATCACGCTCGGCGGAAAAGACCAGCACTTCGTGCATAAACCCGTATTGCGGGTCCAGTTGTGCACGAAACAGGCCGTCGGTCATTTCTGTCATCGTGTTTGCCAGAAGAGCTTTTTTC
>JBCBHR010000335.1:0-2903 GCA_038525365.1 Pseudomonadota bacterium
TGTCACCTAACTCGGCGGCCACGAGCACAGGCGACAACGCGGCCGGAGATGGCGGCTTTTCATTCATGTCTCCCAACTCGGCCGCGACCAGCACTGGCAGCAGTGATGAGACAAGCACTGGTGGGTCTGAACGTACGGTCGCGACGGCGGCCCGCGAGGGCATAAACCGCGCTGTGGCGATGATAAAGTCCGGCTCGGAAATCATCGCGACGCCGGGACTTGTCTCCGTGAGCCATTCTGGTCAGACGATCGAAATCGCTGTCGATCCGCAAGCCAATGTCGTCACACCCCGGGATCCGCTGCCTGACTGGGCGCTGCAAAAATCTGAGGGCGCGAAAGTGTTTCTCGACTTCGGGTTTGCCGGCCGTGCCGAAGTGCGCGCCAAAGAGATCAAGGTTTTCAAACGCTATCTTGGTTGGGAAAACTTTGTGTTTGACACCCGCTCACCCTATTGGGGCATGAGCTTTTCGCAAGTTGTCGGGCATCTGGTTTCCGGCCCGCAGCTTGTCGAGGGCAAGGGCAATTGGGCCCTTTTGTGGGACAACATCGTCAACAATGCCGAGTGGCAGCATGGCGATGTTTGGATCAAGCTTTTGCAGACCATCGTGATGGCATTTGTCGGAACGCTGTTTGCTTGCATAGTCGCGTTTCCATTGTCTTTCTTTGCTGCGCGCAACATCACGCCGAACCGCGTCGTCAATCAGGTGCTCAAGCGCTTCTTTGACTTCCTGCGCTCGGTCGACATGTTGATCTGGGCGTTGTTCTTCACCCGCGCTTTCGGGCCGGGGCCGCTGGCGGGGATTTCGGCGATTTTCTTCACTGACACAGGCACATTTGGTAAGCTTTACTCCGAAGCCCTTGAGAACATCGACGACAAGCAACGCGAAGGCGTGCGGTCGGTCGGCGCATCGCCATCGTCGGTACAGCGCTATGGCGTGGTGCCTCAGGTGCTGCCGGTTTTTGCGTCGCAAGCGCTGTACTTCTGGGAGTCCAACACGCGCTCGGCCACGATTATCGGTGCGGTTGGTGCAGGTGGTATCGGCTTGAAGCTGTGGGAGGCAATGCGCACAAACCAGGACTGGGAAAATGTTGCCTATATGGTGATCTTGATCCTGATCGTCGTGTTCATTTTCGACAATGTCTCCAACGCGCTCCGCACGCGCCTGATCGGTAAGCACACCGTCTGACAGTTTCGCACACTTTGACATCGCGGTGTCACAGTTTGGGTCAATTGGCGGGCGCGGGAGCATCCGACTGCCATGCGCTACGCGATCTACTACACACCCGAAGCCGACCACCCCTTGGCCGACGCCGCAACGCGTTGGCTTGGGCGCAGCGTGTTCGGCGCGCCGGTTGCAACGCGGCATGAGGGGTTTGCGGAACTCAAAACATCACCGCGACGCTATGGCTTTCATGGTACCTTGAAAGCGCCATTCCGATTGGCGGACGCGGTGTGTGAGGCAGACTTGGTGGACGCATTTGACGCCTTTTGTGACGCGCCGCGACCCGTTCCTCATGTGCGGCTGGTGGTCGGTCAGCTTGGCCCTTTTTTCGCGTTGGTCCCAGAGCAGGCCGATGAAAACCTTAAGACGCTGGCGGCGGACTGCGTGACGGGATTTGAGCCATTTCGTGCACAATTGACCAAGGCCGAGATCGCAAAGCGCAAGCCGGAAACGCTCACCGCGCCTCAGCGCGAGTATCTCATGCGTTATGGCTATCCCTATGTGATGGACGAGTTCCGGTTTCACATGACGCTGACCGGGCCGGTGGATGTCGTGCAGCGCGACGTCGTGGCATCTGCCCTCGACGCGCATTTTGCGTCAGTGCTCGCTCACCCAATCACCATGGACAGTTTATCCATCTTCATTGAGCGCGAAACCGGTCAGGATTTCGACGTGTTCCGAATGGGGAAACTCACACAGGGCGCACATTCAAGGGCGGAAACGGCATGACACAGCACGTGTTGACCAATGCACATATCGTGCTCGAAGAGCAGGTGATCCACGGGACACTGGTGTTTGAAAATGGCGCAATCACTGAGGTGACCGACGAGGTCAGTTCAGTTGGAGACGACATGGACGGCGACTATGTCATCCCGGGCTTGATCGAGCTGCATACCGACCATCTGGAAAGTCACTATTCGCCGCGCCCTGGTGTGCGATGGAATTTGACCGCTGCAATCCAGTCGCATGATAGCCAGATTGCGTCGTCCGGCATCACCACTGTTTTCGACTGCCTGCGCCTCGGCTCTGACGAAGACGGCGGCTTTGAAAAAGGCGAGATGCGCGCGATGTCTCGCGCGATCAAGACGGCTCAAGGTGCGGGTCGCCTCCGGGCGGAGCACCGCATCCACTTGCGCTGCGAAGTGTCGTCGTCTGACGTTCTCGATCACTTCGAAGAGTTCGAAGATGATGAAACCGTCGGCCTCATTTCGCTTATGGATCACGCGCCGGGCCAACGTCAGTTCCAGACGATGGACCAGTATGAAATGTATTACAAAACCAAGCGCGGCTTGAGCGATGAGCAGTTCGCGCATTTCGTGCGGCGTCGTCAGGCGCAGTCCGCGCAATACTCCGCCAAGCACCGCGAAGCGCTTGTGGCCAAATGCAAGGCGCGTGATATCGCCATCGCCAGCCATGATGACGCGACGCTGGACCATGTGGAGGAAAGCAAGGGCTTTGGCGTGACAGTGGCGGAATTTCCGACAACCATGGAGGCCGCCTCTGCATCCCATGATGCGGGTATGGGCGTACTGATGGGTGCGCCGAATGTGGTCCGCGGGCGGTCGCATTCTGGAAACATCGCCGCAAAATCGCTGGCGGATGCCGATGTCTTGGATGTGTTGTCGTCTGACTATGTGCCGTTCAGCCTTATCCATGCGCCCTTTGTCTTGGCAGACACGG
>JBCBHR010000336.1:0-2894 GCA_038525365.1 Pseudomonadota bacterium
GAAATGCCCTTTGCCGGGTGTTTTGGAAATTGGCGGCTCAAACGTCTCACCAAGTGAAATTCGCCCAGCCATCGCTTCTTCAATTGCATGAAGCCCGTTGCGCAACGCTTCCTCGGTGGAGGCGCCAAAGGTCGTCACTTCAGGAAAAGCCGGTGCCGTGACAAGCCATGTAACATCGCCGGTTTCGGTCTCGTCCATTAAAAGATCAATTTGATAGAACATGAACTACGCCAAACTCACTTTTTGATGTCCAGATCCTTGAGAATCTTGAGCACCAAGCCCTTGCCCAATTCCTTGCTGCTGCCGTGCATTGGAATGACAGTCTTCTTCGAACCACGGTACACGGTCTGATGCCCACTGCCACCGCGATGATTTTCAAAGCGGCACCCATGTCTCTTCAGGAGCTTTTTAAGTTCCGCAGCGTTCATAACATACAGGTCGTCACACATCTGTGGAAGTCAACAGATGTGTGACTGCTCAGCCTGCGCATGTCAACGGGGTCACATATTCGGATAAACCGGCCCTTCGCCGCCCTGTGGGACTGTCCAGTTGATGTTTTGGTTTGGGTCTTTGATGTCGCAGGTTTTGCAGTGGACGCAGTTTTGGGCGTTGATCTGGAACTTAACATCATCACCCGCCGCATAGGTGTGCGCCGCCGGTATCGTGTTGCCGTCCGCATCGACCCACTCGTAAACGCCAGCGGGGCAATAACGGTTTGAGAGACCAGCGAACTTTGCGTACTCGCTGGCCTTCTGGAGCGCGTCGTCCATGACTTTCAGGTGGATGGGCTGGTTTTCCTCATGGTTGGTGTTCGACAGAAACACCGAGGACAGCCGGTCAAACGAGATTTCACCATCGGGCTTTGGATAATCAATTGGCTTGTGCTTGGAAGCATCTTCGACGCTTTCGGCGTCCGACTTTCCATGGCTCATCGTGCCAAAAGGCGACCAGCCGGTCAGCGTGTTGAGCCACATGTCAAAGCCGCCGAGCGCCACGCCAATGCGTGTGCCAAACCGCGACCACAGCGGCTTCACGTTGCGCACGGGTTTGAGATCCTTGCCGATTTCGGACGCGCGCCAAGCGGCCTCATAAGCCTCCAGCGCATCGTCATTGGCCTTGCCTGCGGCGAGAGCCTCAGCGGTTTTTTCGCCAGCCAATATGCCGGACAGGACGGCGTTGTGCGATCCCTTGATGCGCGCGATATTCACAAAACCGGCCGAGCAACCGATCAGCGCGCCGCCGGGGAAAGACACCTTCGGCACCGACTGCCAGCCGCCTTCGGTAATCGCGCGCGCACCATAGGAAATACGCTTGCCGCCCTCAAAGGTTTCACGGATCGTCGGGTGCGTTTTGAAGCGTTGAAACTCTTCAAAGGGCGAGATGTAGGGGTTTTTGTAATTCAGGTGCAGCACAAAGCCGACAGCCACCTGATTGTCTTCCAGATGGTAGAGGAATGAGCCACCGCCGGTGGAATTGTTCAGCGGCCAGCCAAACGAGTGCTGCACGAGACCCGGCTTGTGTTTTGATGGATCAACCTGCCACAACTCCTTGATCCCAATGCCAAATTTGCCCGGCTCCTTGCCCTCATCCAACTTGAATCGATTTATGAGCTGTTTGGCAAGCGAGCCGCGCACGCCTTCCCCGATGAGCACATATTTGCCGTGCAGTTCCATGCCGCGCGCAAACATCGGTGTCGGCTCGCCGTCACGCCCAACACCCATATCACCGGTCGCAACACCTTTCACCGCGCCCTTGTCGTCATAGACCAGCTCGGCGGCTGCAAAGCCTGGATAAATTTCGACACCCAGTGCTTCAGCGCGCGCACCAAGCCAACGCGTCATGTTGCCAAGCGAGACGATGTAGTTGCCATGATTGCCCATCAGCGGGGGCATCATGAAGTTCGGCAGCCGCACGCCGCCGCCCGCGCCCAGATAAAGGAAATGGTCGGCTGTTACCGGCGTTTTCATCGGGTGCTCCGGGTCGTCGCGCCAGTCCGGGATCAAAGCATCCAAGCCAATTGGATCAACGACTGCGCCGGACAAGATGTGCGCGCCAACCTCAGCGCCCTTTTCGAGCACAACAATCGACAGCCCTTCATCGAGTTGCTTCAACTTGATGGCAGCCGCCAAGCCAGCAGGACCGGCACCGACGATCACGACGTCGAACTCCATGGACTCGCGTGGTTCGTTCATCGGGTTGTCTTCAGCCGCGCCGTTTGCGTCACTCATCGTCTTGTTCTCCCAAGGGCGCTTGCGGCCCAGAATTCGCCTTTCTTCTTTGGCCCTTTGGGTGGCCATGCGGCAAGGGGCGATTGCGCCGCAGATTGGTCACCAAGATATTTTACTTTGACGTAAACGTCAAATACCGTGACGCTTTCGCGCGTTTGCTGTTGGTAAGGCGTTGGCCGACTTGCAACCAGAGGCGGTGCCGCTACCTGCTGGGCGCGAATTAGGGTGCAATTCCAGCGATGCCGCTCGTGATTCGCGCGCCACTCTTGCTCTTTTTGCTGCTGGTCGCCGTTAGCTGGCAGCCGGCACGCCTTGGTGCGCAGACGTTTGCCACCGGCGCCACCTCCAACACTTTCGTTGTCCCCGCCAACACAACGCGCATCCGCATCACCGCAAAAGGCGCTGACGGTGGCTTAGCAGCTGGTGGCAACAACGGGCCCGGCGAGGGCGCTCTGGTCATCGGGACCTTCGATGTTACGCCCGGCGACCTGATCCGGTTTGTGGTGGGCGAGGCTGGCGAAAACGGTGATGAGGAGGGTGGTGGCGGCGGCGGCACCGGCGTGTTCATTGGCACCACGCTGATCATGGTGGCTGGCGGCGGCGGTGGCGATGACAACACAGGCGATGGCCGCGGTGGTCGATCCGTCACGTCCGGCGGCACGGGCG
>JBCBHR010000337.1:0-2884 GCA_038525365.1 Pseudomonadota bacterium
AGTATGCCGCCGCCGAGCGGTCCCACACGCAGATCACGCTGGCTGAAGTGCTGCCGAAAACGATGGCGCAAGAGCGCCCGGTGCTGCCCGCGCCCCATCAGGTGGCGCAGGAGATATGGAAGACGACGGGTGAAATGGCGGCGAAAGGGCGGCCGTTTTCGAAACGCTCGCTCATTTATCACGCGTGGATCACCCTGTCGGCGACCTTGCTTGGCTTCATCATGGGCACGCTGCTCGGCATCGTGTTGGCGGTTGGCATTGTGCACTCGCGCGTACTCGACAAGTCCATGATGCCTTGGATCATCACCTCTCAGACCATTCCGATCCTCGCACTCGCACCCATGATCATCGTGGTGTTCAATTCTATTGGCGTGACAGGCTTGCTGCCCAAGGCGTTGATCTCGACATATCTATCCTTTTTTCCGGTCGCGGTCGGCATGGTCAAAGGCCTGCGCGCGCCGGAGGTCATGCATATGGACCTGATGTACACCTACTCCGCAGATCGGGCGCAAACATTCTGGAAACTGCGCTGGCCGTCTTCCATGCCGTATCTCTTCACATCCATGAAGATCGCAATTGCTGCGTCTCTTGTGGGAGCCATCGTGGGTGAACTGCCAACCGGTGCAGTTGCGGGCCTTGGTGCGCGGCTGCTTGCCGGGTCTTATTATGGGCAGACCGTGCAGATCTGGTCAGCGTTGATCGTTGCGGCAATCCTTGCCGGTACACTCGTGGCGATTGTGGGCTGGGTCGGCGGCGTGGTGAACCGGCGCATGGGTGTTCGAGAGGCGAGCACATCGTGATCGAGGCTCCCCTCCTGCTTGCCGGTTGCATCACTTTCTGGCTTGTCTCCTGGTTTGCCAACACACGGCTCGCCACGGTTGAGCCAAAGACACCTGCACAGAAGACCGTTATCAACCTGGCGATACCCATTCTCTTTGGCGCGGCCCTGATCGCGCTGTGGGAAGGCATCACGCGCGGCTTCGGCGTGCCGACAGTGATCCTCCCGCCACCGTCGATGATTTGGGAGCGGATCATCAACTCAGTGCCAACGCTCTGGGCCGATTTCCAGCAAACCTATATCAAGGGCGTCGTCAGCGGCTATCTAGTCGGTTGCACGCTTGGCTTCCTGACAGCTGTTTTGGTGGACCGTTCGCCCTTTTGGAAAGCGGGCATCATGCCAGTCGGCAACCTCGTCTCCGCGTTGCCGATTATTGGCATCGCGCCAATTATGGTCATGTGGTTCGGCTTTGATTGGCAGTCCAAGGCTGCCGTTGTCGTGGTGATGACGTTCTTCCCCATGCTCGTGAACACAGTCGCGGGCCTCAATGCCGCAGGCCACATGGAGCGCGACTTGATGCGAACCTATGCCGCATCACCGACACAGGCTTTGATCAAACTGCGTTTGCCTGCGGCAATGCCGTTCATTTTCAATGCGTTGAAGATCAATTCGACGCTTGCGCTCATTGGCGCAATCGTCGCAGAATTTTTTGGAACACCAATCGTCGGTATGGGCTTTCGCATCTCCGCGGAAGTGGGCAGGCTTAATGTCGACATGGTGTGGGCAACGATTTTCGTGGCCGCACTGGCGGGTTCGCTTTCCTATGGCGCGATTGCGCTGGCGGAGCGGGCCGTCACATTTTGGCATCCGTCCAACAGGGGCGCGCGGAGATGATCCGGCCCGCGCAACCACAGGAAAGACGGGATGGCGCGGTGCCAACCGGGGTTTGACGAAACCATGAGCGAGACAACAGGGAGTAACTGATATGCGCAAATGGATAGCACTGGCCGCTGGCACGGCATTGGCCGCAACGGCGATGATGAGCACAGCACGGGCGGCGGACGATCTGACGCTGCAGCTGAAATGGGTCACGCAAGCCCAGTTCGCAGGCTACTATGTGGCCAAGGACAAGGGCTTCTACGACGAAGTTGATCTGAACGTGACCATCAATCCCGGTGGACCGGATATCGCACCGCCACAGGTGATCGCAGGCGGTGGCGCCGACGTGATCATCGAGTGGATGCCTGCGGCGCTTGCCGCACGCGAAAAAGGCGTATCACTCGTCAACATCGCCCAGCCGTTCAAGCGTTCGGGCATGATGCTGACGTGCCGCAAGGAGACCGGCATTGTTGAGCCGGCCGATTTCAAAGGCAAAACGCTCGGCGTCTGGTTCTTCGGCAACGAGTTCCCGTTCCTGTCTTGGATGAGCCAGCTTGGCATTCCGACAGAAGGTGGTGACGAAGGCGTCGAAGTTCTCAAGCAGGGCTTCAACGTGGACCCTCTGATCCAGAAGCAGGCCGACTGCGTGTCCACGATGACCTACAATGAATACTGGCAGGTCATCGATGCTGGCTTCACGCCTGACGATCTCGTCGTGTTCAATTACACAGATCAGGGCGTCGCAACACTGGAAGACGGCATCTACACCACGGAGGCCAACCTTGCTGACGAAGCCATGGCCGACAAGCTGGCACGCTTCGTAGCGGCGTCGATGAAGGGTTGGGAATACACCTGCGCCAACCAGCAGGAAGCGGCTGAAATCGTGCTCGAAAACGACGCGACGGGCGCCCAGACCGAAAAGCATCAGGTGCGCATGACCGGCGAGATCTGCAAGCTGGTTGATGGATCCGACGGCATGCTCGATGTGGCCGCCGCTGAAACCACCGTGGACTCACTCCTCGCTGGCGGTTCCGATCCGGTCATCACCGGCCGGCCCGAAGGCGCATGGACGGACGCGATCACAAAGATGGCGATGCAATAAGGGCAGATCGCCTGACCAAAAAAAGTCCAACGAAAAGCCGGGCTCGCCCCGGCTTTTTTCTTTTTGATTGTCGAAGCTACTCGGCGGCCTGCAATGCAGCGCTGTAGCCACCATTGTAGGCCCCG
>JBCBHR010000338.1:0-2864 GCA_038525365.1 Pseudomonadota bacterium
GCCTGCTTTGCATGTTGGTGGCGCTGTTGTTCACCAGCTACCGGCTGAGGCGTTAGGCGTCCATGGGCGAGGCGTTTGACATCCTGACCAGTGCGAGCCTTTGGGCCGCCGTTTTGCGGATTGCCACACCGTTGATTTTTGGGGTGTTGGGCGCGCTTCTTTGCGAGCGGTCGGGTGTGTTGAACCTCGGCATTGAGGGCATCATGACGATGGGCGCCATGGTGGGCTGGTTGACAGTGTATCTCGGCGCCGATTTGTGGACTGGCTTACTGGTCGCCGCCATGTCCGGTGCCATCATGGGGCTGCTTCATGCCACACTGACAGTGCCCCTCGGCCTGTCGCAACATGTCTCCGGGCTTGGCATCACGCTCTTTGCCTCGTCGCTGTCCTACTACCTCTATCGACTCATCGTCGAGGTGGGCGATCTGCCGCCTACGATTGAACCGTTTCAGCCGATTTCCATTCCGGTTCTTTCGGAACTGCCGTTCGTGGGCGAGGTGCTGTTTCAGCACAGTGCACCCACATATCTGGCGCTGCTCAGCGTTGCAGTTCTGGCTTACGTCCTGTCGCGCACGCCGCTGGGTTTGGCCATTTCCGCCACCGGCGAAAACCCACACGCCGTGGATGCGCAGGGCCTCGACCCGATTGCAATCCGGATCGGCGCGGTGGTGGCGGGCTCGGCACTCATGGCGATTGGCGGCTCGTTCCTGACCATGGCCGCCTTCAACAGCTTCTTCCCCGAAATGGTGCAGGGGCGTGGCTGGATCTGTATCGCTCTGGTGGTTTTCGCATCATGGCGACCGGGCAAAGCGCTGCTCGGTGCTCTGCTTTTCGCATTCTTCGACGCGTTTCAACTGCGCTTGCAAACATCCGTTGAGGGCGTGCCGTACCAGTTGTTTCTGATGGCGCCCTACGTTCTCTCCATCGCAGCGCTCATCCTGGTTGCGCGCCGCGCGCAGGTTCCTGCAGCGCTGATGACACCATACCGACGCGGCGAACGGTAACGTCGGCCGTTATGGCCTTTCCATAACGAGCACCACAAGCGCATCACTCACCGCACTGGTGTTGCGCAACTGCCTCCGCGCACCCCTTGGAAAATGAACACTGTCCAGCATGCCAACCGCTACGGTTGTCTCGCCGTCGGTGAACTCAATGTCGCCCTCCAAGACCAAATAGATCTTTTCGGCGTCAGACGCTTTCAGGTCGGTGTGACCGCCCGGAGCAAGGCGCGAAAGGCCCATCCACGCGAAATGGGCATCAGATGCTTCCAAGCCCTGAAGGCGCTTCATTTCGAAGCCGCTGTGACCCGGAGCATCGTAGTGCGGGGCGTCGGTTTGGCGGACGACCTTCATGATTAGGGGCGCAGGATGACCCGATCCGGCGTCGAGCGAAGCACGGATGCATAGGCTGTAGCTGCGTCTTCCAGGCCGTATATCGTCTCTGGATTGATGGGGAACGGTTTCAGGTCGCCGCTTTCAAACTTGGGCTTTAGCGTGTCGAACACTTTCGCACCATAGACACTGTCGCGCGCAAGCGAGTCGATGCCGACATAGGTGTGGCGTCCGCGGAAGAACGTGAAGATGTCGAAGTCGACGGCCCGTTCAAATGTCGAGATGAAGATCTGCTTTGCGCCTTTGGCCATCGATTTGTTGGCGACCTCGAAGAAAGGCGAGCCTACGGTGTTCATCACAATGTCCGCACCCTTGCCGTCGGTCATGTCCTTGACGATTTCCGGCACATCAACTGACGACATATCGAGGTATGGAATTTCGGTTTGCGCGTGGCCGATATAGCTGCCGGGGCGGTAGCCGACGCCGATGACCTTTGCGCCCATGAGCGAGGCAATCTGCGCGGTGGCCTGACCAACCTTGCCGTTCACACCGCACACGAGCACGGTCTGCCAAGGCTGAACCCAGCCAACCTCCTGAAGGCCTTCAAACGCCGTGATGAACGGAACGCCGATGGAACCGGCTTCCTCAAAGGACATGTTGCCCGGCTTTTCGCGAACCGCCGCTTGCGGCAGAACCATGAATTGCGCGTGGCTGCCGTTTTGCGTGATGCCCAACTCACCGCCGCCGCCCCAGACTTCCTTGCCGAGAAGATGGTCAGGACCCTCAACGACCACGCCGCCGAAGTCCCGGCCCGGAGTGCGCGGCCAGACAGCATGCGGCATGTGCCCAAGCGATGCCTTGACGTCGGACGGATTAACGCCCGCCGCCTTAATCTCGATGAGGACTTGGCCGGGGCCGGGCATCGGAATGGGGTGCTCTACGGCGTCGATGCGCAAATTGTCGAGGTCCGGCGACTTCTGCGAGACCCAAAGCGCTTTTGAGTTCTTGGTAATCGTCTGGATGTTCATCTGATCCTCCTGATCATGATCAGCATTCAGGCCGAAAGGCCCAGCATGGAGCGCGCTTCGCCGGGTGAAGCGATCTGCGCGCCAAGTTTGGTGAGAAGGTCGACCGCCCGTTCGGTCAGTTCGCCGTTTCCGGCGGTCAGCTTGCCTTTCGCGATGAAGGATGTGTCCTCCATACCAATCCGGCAGTGGCCGCCAAGAAGCCAGGATTGCACGAGCATCGGGAACGCCATGCGCCCAACACCAAAGCCGGTCCAAAACATGGCATACTTCAACATGCGCGCCGCGACAGCCAAAGCGTCGGGCGTTGGCGGCAAACCGTATTTTATGCCGGTCACAATGGAACACATCGCCGGTAGCGGAATTTTTCCTTCATCAAGGAAGTCGTTTGCCATGACGATGTCGCCGGTATCGAACAACTCCAACTCAGGTTTCACGCCATGGTCGTTGATGATCTCGGCCATGATCCCGACATTGCGCGGCGTGTTGATCACAACCTGTCCGCCGG
>JBCBHR010000339.1:0-2862 GCA_038525365.1 Pseudomonadota bacterium
GACGCCCCGCCCCCAGCTCGTCATAAAAACCCACGGCAAACTCAATCGCCGCCGCATCCCCAATCGCCTGATTCATCCCAATCACACAATCAATATGCTGATGAATCGCCGCCGCCTGCGCCTCCAGGCTTGCATGGCGGTGGATTTCCAGATCGTGCAGGGCGCAGTAGTTCAGGATCGATTCCGCGACCGGTTTCTTGCCAAGCGAGCGACCCTCAATGTCGCTCAATGGGCCATTGTGCTTCACAAGGCCCTCCAGCGTCTCCCAGGTCAGATTGAGCCCGTCAAACTCCGCATAGCGACGCTCAAGCTTTGTGACGATGCGCAGCGACTGGGCATTGTGCTCAAAGCCGCCGAACTCGACCATCAGCGCGTCCAACACATCTTCGCCGGTGTGCCCAAAGGGCGTGTGGCCGAAATCATGCACCAGCGCCACCGCTTCCGCCAAATCATCGTCCAGTCGCAAGGCCCGCGACAGAGCGCGCGCAATTTGAGCCACCTCAATCGTGTGCGTCAGGCGCGTGCGATAGTGATCCTGATCATGGGCGAAAAACACCTGTGTCTTGTGCTTTAAGCGCCGAAAAGCCGTTGAGTGGATGATGCGGTCGCGATCACGCTGGAATGGCGTGCGCGTCGGGCTCTCGGGCTCCACAAGCAAGCGACCGCTTGAAGCAAACGGATTGCTGGCATAGGGCGCGCGGTCGGTGCCGCCGAAGCCAATGGTGTGAAATTCGCCTGCCACGTCAATCGTCCCTTTGGCGGCAATGTCCCCGCCGCTTTACCCGACGATCTATTGACGTTGGCAAGCGGCGTCCATACTTTCAAATCCAACGCGAAGCACAAAGCCAATGACCGCACACGACAACGAGATCACCGCCAAATCCGTTTCCGTCACCGACGCATGCTTCGCGCGGGTCGGCCAGATCTTGGCGGACGAAACGGAAAAAGACGCTTTGCGCGTCTCCGTTGAAGGCGGTGGCTGCTCAGGCTTTTCTTACAAATTCGATCTCGTGGCCGAACGTAATGATGATGACATCATCTTTGAAAAAGACGGCGCGACTGTCTTGGTCGACGAAATGTCCATGGTCTACATGGTTGGCTCAGTCATCGATTTCGTCGACGATCTGATGGGCCAATCCTTCCAGATCAAGAACCCGAATGCCGTCGCGTCCTGCGGCTGCGGCACAAGCTTCTCCATCTAAGCGCCCGACATCCTCGCAAGCTTTCCATTGCACCACCGCTAGCGGCGGTTAAGGTTCAGCATCGGCGGCATAAACCTGCCGCGTGACCGGGAGCAGCCATGTCGGACGCAAAGCTAAAGGGCTGGAACCATGTTCCAGATGTGCCGCTGCAGGTTTCGCCCCTGTTTTCGTGGCCGCTGGAGCCGGTGAAAATCGCGCAATGGGTCTGGAACTCTTGGTTCCTGATCACTGAAAAGCTGATCATCGTCGCCATCGCCTTCATCAGCGTAACCTGGTTTCAGCCATCACTTGACGAAACGCGCACTTTTGCTGTCGGCTGGGTGGCGGAGATGTATGTGCGAAATCTCGCGCTGGCCCTGCTCGTCGGCGGCGGGCTCCATTTGTGGTTTTATACCTATTCCGCCCAAGGCAAGCGCCTGAAATACGACCCACGCGCGCTGATGGTGAACGGCAAACAGTTCACGCTCGGCGGCCAAATCCGCGACAACATGTTCTGGACGCTTGGAACCGGTGTGCTCGTCTGGACAACCTACGAGGTGATCTGCTTTTGGATGCTGGCCAATGGCCACATGCCGATGGTGACTTGGAGCGCAAACCCGATCTGGTTTGTCGCGATTTTCTTCTTGATACCGGTTTGGGAGAGCTTTTACTTTTATTGCATCCACCGGCTGATCCACATCCCGTTTCTCTACAAACACATCCATTATCTGCACCACCGCAATATCAATGTCGGGCCATGGTCCGGCATGTCGATGCACCCGCTGGAGCAATTGCTGTTTCTTGGGTCAGTCTTCATCCATGTGCTGATTGGCGCACATCCCGTGCACATCCTGTTTCATCTGCAGTATTACTTCCTGACCGCGATCACCACGCACACGGGCTTCGAGGGGCTGGTGATCAGGGACAAGAACCGGCTGAAACTCGGCACGTTTCACCACCAGATGCATCACCGCTATTTCGAGTGCAATTACGGCAGTCTGGAAATTCCATGGGACAAGTGGATGGGTACGTTCCATGACGGCACGGCGGACGCCAATGATCGCATGCAGGAGCGCCGCCGCCGCATCATGGGGCCGTGATCCGCATGACACCGCCACAAGCCAAACATGAGAGCCAGTGAATGAAGATCGCAACGTGGAACATCAACGGCGTGAAGGCGCGGCTGGAGACAGTCAAATCGTGGCTCGACCAATCCCAGCCGGACATTGCGTGCCTGCAGGAGATCAAGTCCATCGACGAGAACTTCCCGCGCGCAGAGTTCGAGGCGCTTGGCTACAATGTGGAAACCCTTGGCCAGAAGGGCTTCAACGGCGTCGCGATCTTTTCCAAGCTGCCCTTCGATGAGGTCAATCGTGGCCTGCCCGATGATGACGAGGATGAACAAGCACGCTTCATCGAAGGCGTGTTTTCGGTCGGTGGCCGCGCGCTGCGAGTCGTTTCGCTTTACCTCCCAAACGGCAATCCAGTGACCGAAGATCGAAAGTTCGGCTACAAGCTGCGCTGGATGGACAGGCTCGAAGCCTTCGCCAAAGACCGGCTTGCGCTTGAAGAGCCGTTGATCCTCGCAGGCGACTACAATGTGATCCCCTTGCCCAAGGATTGCCACGACGTGGCGGTGTGGGAAGGTGACGCGCTCTATCGGCCGGAAAGCCGTGAAAAG
>JBCBHR010000340.1:0-2856 GCA_038525365.1 Pseudomonadota bacterium
GTCACGGTTGGCGGTGTCGTTGTCACCAATGCCACGCTTCACAATGCCGAGGAGATTGAGCGGCTTGGTATTCGCGTCGGTGATACGGTGACGGTTCAACGCGCCGGTGATGTCATCCCTCAGGTGCTGGGTTTCCTGCCGGAGAAACGGCCGTCGGACAGCGAAGCTTATGCGTTTCCGACGCATTGCCCATGTGATTTGAAGACCCCCCTGATCAAGGAAGGAAAGGCGACCGGTGGTGAAAGTGTTGTCCGCCGCTGTTCTGGCGAATTCGCCTGCCCCTTCCAGCGCAAGGAGCATCTCAAACTTTTCGTCGGTCGAAAGGCGTTCGATATTGATGGGCTCGGAGAAAAGCAGATCGAGTATTTCTTCGATGATGAGGATCTGCCGATCTGCCAACCGGCAGATATCTTTACACTGCAGGACCGCGATAACGCTCATGAACTGAAGAAGCTGAAGAACCGCGACGGCTACGGGGAAACGTCTGCGCAAAAGCTCTTCGAAGCGATTGAGGCTCGGCGCACAATTGCCTTGGAACGGGTGATTTTTGGTCTTGGCATTCGCCATGTTGGTGAGACGACGGCCAAAACGTTGGCGCGGGCGTACGGTTCGTGGAGTGCTTTTGATAAGGCTGCTAAGCTTCTCGCCGCCGAAGATGAAGATGCCAAGGCGGAGATAGAAGCGCTCGATGACATTGGCCCTGCGGTCATCGACGCCATTGGCCGGTACTTTCGGGAGCCGCACAATATCAATATGGTGGATGAACTGATCGACCAACTGACCATCGAAGATGCCGAGCAACCCGAGGCTGACAGCGAGTTTACGGGCAAGACGATTGTCTTCACCGGCTCACTGGAACGCATAAGCCGCGACGAGGCCAAGGACATGGCGCTGCGGCTTGGTGCAAAGGCGTCGGGTTCGGTGTCTGCCAAGACAGACTTGCTTGTGGCGGGGCCGGGCGCCGGGTCTAAGCTTAAGAAAGCGCAAGAACATGGCGTCGAGATCATTGACGAGGACGAGTGGTTCCGCCGCGTTGAAGGAGGCTAACCGAATGGACATCTTCAAGGCATCTGAGCGGCTTATGGCCATGAATGACCAGTCATGGGCGCGCCATGCCAATCCGTGGAGCGGGTATTCGCGCTTCGTTGGCGCGATCCCTCTGTTTTTTGCACTCTACAGTGCGCATTGGATCGGGTGGTGGGCGGTGCTGCCGATTGCCATCATGATGGTTTGGACAGTCCTCAACCCGCGTCTTTTTCCGCCACCCGCCGACGCAGCGAATTGGGCCACAAGGGGTGTGTTGGGCGAGCGCGTTTTCCTCCACCGTGCCCATGTGCCCATACCAACGGAACACGCGCGGGTCGCCAATCTGACGACTGCGATTGCCGTCTTTTTTGCGCTGATTGCGATCTATGGATTCTGGGTTGGCGAGTTCTGGACGGCGTTTTCAGCCTATTTCGCGGCGATCTTGGCGAAAACCTGGTTCGTGGATCGCATGGCGTGGCTTTGGGCCGACATGAAAGACGCGCATCCTGTTTACGCCGCGTGGTCACGGGCGGACTGGAGCGCGACGATGGATGAGGTGCGCTAGGCTTTTGGCTTCCTGCGCTTGGTGAATTTCATCTTGTGCGCCGCGAGATCATTCGGCTCGGCGGTCCAAGCATAGGCGAGCAGCACCGGTTCGGTTGATGGCGTGCGAATGGTGTGCGTTGTGCCTGGCGCGTTGAAAATAAGCGATGGCGCACGGAAGACGCCGATGTCGTTTTGCGAGCATGCGCCGGACAGGACGATGTAGCTTTCCATGATGCCGTCATGCTTGTGCGATGGGTATACGCAGTTGGGTGCGAAAAGCACAAAGCCTAGCGCGATATCGTCTGAACGGACGAGGCCCTCTGGGCCGAGCACATCGGCGTAGCCAAATTTTTGCGCAAGCGTCTGCGGCAGCTTTTCATATCCATATTGCCAAGCAAAACGGTCGGCGATTTTGGTTACTGCGCGCACGAAGCTCTCGGCGGTGTCCTGCTCACCATTGTCTAGCGCGCGCGGCAAATGCGCATTGACCGGAACGCGCGACGGGACGGTGTACTGAACCTGCGGGTCTGCTTTCACCGTGCGGCTGATACGTTCGCGCACGCGGCGCATATGCGCGCGGATCGCAGGGCTGCCGCCGTTTGAGGCGTATCGGTAAGCAACATCAAACTCGCGAAGCAGGTAGTAGAGGTCTGCGTCCTGCGACAGGCGTGATGTGTTGGCTTCGTTTGTCATGGCGAAGAACTAGGGCGGAAAATGCGTGTTGTCCCGGCCCATTCGCGACACGTCTGTCATTTTTGATGAACGTCGTTTCAGCCCTTTTGACGTGACACTTTTGCCGCGCGCGCGTAGCTGTCTGGCGAAGGGAGCTGCCATGCCGCCGAATGCGAAATCAGCGTTTCTGGAAGGTGCCAAAAGCGCTGGCGCGCCGTTGCTGGCAGCGGGGCCGTTTGCTGCGTTGTTCGGCGCGTTGGCCGTTGAAAACGGTATGACGGTGTTTGAAGCGACGCTGATGAGCGCCATCGTTTTTGCTGGCGCAAGCCAGATGGTGGGCATCGATTTGTTCGGGGCGGAGGTGGCACCATGGCTGATCGTGTTGTCGATTTTCGCCGTGAACTTTCGCCATGTGCTCTATTCAGCGGTGTCCGGGCGTCGGATGAAGGCGTTCACCGCTCCGCAGCGCTATGCTTCCTTCTTTTTTCTGATCGATCCGCATTTCGCCGAGATGGAGCACCGTGCGGAAGCTGGAAAGCCGTTGACGTTTGCGTGGTTCATTGGCGGTGGATTGACGTGGTGGGTTGTGTGGGTGATGCTGTCATTTGTGGG
>JBCBHR010000341.1:0-2834 GCA_038525365.1 Pseudomonadota bacterium
CACCTCTCCAATCCGCGCACGGAAGCAGCTGTCCTGAAAGCGCTTCAACTTGCGCGAAAGCACGGCGCGCGGACTGCGCTTGATATCGACTACCGCCCAAATCTCTGGGGTCTTTCCGGCCATGGCGATGGCGAAAATCGGTTCATCGAATCGCGAGACGTCACCGCTAAACTGCAATCGACGCTCCATATGTTCGATCTCATCGTCGGCACGGAAGAAGAATTTCACATCGCGGGCGGCTCGACCGATACGGTTGACGCGCTGCGCAATGTCCGCGCCGTCTCGAACGCGACACTGGTCTGCAAGCGCGGTCCCATGGGTGCAGCCGCGTTCGAGGGTGCGGTTCCCGAAACGCTCAACGAGGGCAAATCGGGCCCGGGCTTTTCCATTGAGGTTTTCAATGTTCTGGGAGCAGGCGACGGCTTCATGTCAGGCCTGCTGAGGGGGTGGCTCACCCACGAGCCATGGGAGACGACGTTGGCATACGCCAACGCATGCGGTGCCTTCGCCGTCTCCCGCCACGGCTGCACACCCGCCTACCCGTCATGGGACGAATTGCAGTTCTTCCTCAAGCGCGGCGTGAAACGGCCCGACCTGCGCAATGATGACGAATTGGAGCAAATTCACTGGTCGACCAATCGCAAAGGCAATTGGCCGAACCTCCGTGTCTTCGCATTCGATCACCGCAGCCAACTAGAAGATATGGCGGATAAGGTCGGTGCGCCGCGCGAGGACATTGAGCCCTTTAAGCAGCTGTGCCTACG
Source organism: Pseudomonadota bacterium (assembly GCA_038525365.1). GTDB lineage: Bacteria > Pseudomonadota > Alphaproteobacteria > Rhizobiales > Rhizobiaceae > JBCBDX01. The sequence goes on from JBCBHR010000341.1 coordinate 765, forward strand.
CGCAACACAGAAGGTGCGAAACACGTTGCTCGAAGATGGGCGTGCCGATGGCTTTGGCATTTTGTGCGACAACCGGCTCGGGCGCAAAGCGCTGCACGCTGCCGCTGGCACCGGCGTTTGGATCGGGCGTCCCGTGGAACTGCCGGGCTCACGTCCGCTGCAGCCGGAGCCGGAGCTTGGCGATGATCTTGGCCAACTGGGCGAGTGGCCACGCGATCACGTAGTCAAAGCGCTGTGCTTTTGTCACCCAAACGACGACGCCGAAACATGGGCAAGCCACGAGCAAACTGTCAGCCGCTTGTTTACGGCGGCACGTCGAAACGGCTTGGAATTCCTGCTCGAGGTCATCCCGTCAAAGGTCGGCGCGGTGGATGACGACACCACGGCCCAACTGATCGAGCGCTTCTATGATCTGGGCGTTTATCCGGATTGGTGGAAGCTGGAGCCGATGACGTCTGCCATCGCTTGGCGCCAAACATGCGCAGCCATTGAGGCGCGTGATCCGCATGTCCGTGGCATCGTCGTGCTCGGTCTAGATGCGCCGTTGGAACAGCTGACCAGTGCCTTGGCAGTCGCCGCAAAGGAACCATTGGTCAAAGGCTTTGCCGTGGGCAGGACGATTTTTTCGGACGCTGCACGGGATTGGTTTGCAGGCGCTATCACCGATCAGGAAGCCGTCGACAACATCAGCATGCGCTATGCCGTGCTTTGCGATGGCTGGGACCGCGTCAAGGGCCTGTTGCCCGATTTGGAATTCGTAGACGAGGACATGTGACCATGGACACCATCCGCCTGACGGCCGCCCAAGCCGCGGTCAAATTCATCAAGAACCAGTTCAACGAAGATGGCGTTCCATTCCTTGCCGGGTGCTGGGCGATCTTTGGCCATGGCAATGTCGTTGGCCTGGGCGAAGCGCTTTATGCGGAGCGTAAGGGCTTCCCCACCTATCGCGGTCATTGCGAGCAGACGATGGCGCACACCGCCATTGCCTATGGAAAACAAATGCGCCGCCGTCGCGCCATGATGGTCACGTCATCCATCGGCCCCGGCGCGACCAACATGGTCACCGCCGCCGCGCTCGCCCACACAAACCGATTGCCTGTGCTCTTCATGCCTGGCGACATCTTCGCCTCACGCGCACCCGATCCAGTGCTTCAGCAGGTGGAGGACTTCGGCGATGGCACCGTGTCCGCCAATGACTGCTTCAGGCCGGTCAGCCGCTACTACGACCGCATTGCGCGACCGGAACACCTTTTGACGGCCCTACCCCGCGCGTTTCGCGTCATGACTGATCCGGCCGAGTGCGGACCCGTCACGCTATCATTCTGCCAGGATGTGCAGGGCGAGGCTTACGACTATCCCGCGTCATTCTTCGAGCCGAAAGTCTGGCGCATTCGCCGTGCGATGCCGGATGTCGCGGAACTTGCGGAGGCCGCCGAGGCGATCAAGTCTGCCAAGAACCCGCTGGTGATCGCCGGTGGCGGCATCCACTATGCGCTGGCAACTGATACGCTCAAGTCATTCATTGAAAAGCACAATCTGCCAGTCGCGGAGACACAGGCAGGCAAGTCATCACTGCCGTGGGATCACCCGCTCAATTTCGGCCCAATTGGCGTGACGGGCTCAACTTCCGCCAACGCTCTTGCGGAAAAAGCTGATATGGTAATCGGCATCGGCACACGCTTTCAGGATTTCACAACCGGCTCTTGGTCAATCTTCAAGAACCCCGCACGGCGTCTTCTGGCGCTCAATGTGCAGGCCTATGATACATCCAAGCACAATGCGATTGCGCTCGTTGCCGACGCCAAGATTGGCATGGAGCAATTAAGCGGAGCACTGGGCAACCACACCGCCGCTAGCCCCGACGCGTCGCTGCGCGATGCTTGGTTCACCGACGCGGCAAAGGTAACGGACGCGCCTTCGAGCGATGACAACGTGCTGCCGACTGACATGCAGGTTGTCGGTGCCGTGCAGCGCGCCACAAAGCCAAACACGGTCATCATGGGTGCGGCGGGAACAATGCCCGGCGAGATGCACAAGCTGTTCCGCGCCCCCGCCGTCGGCAGCTAC
>JBCBHR010000342.1:0-2824 GCA_038525365.1 Pseudomonadota bacterium
GGAAGGCTATGAGCGCGCAGCGACAAAGGTTTGGACGTCGCTTGGCTGGCTCAATTTCGGCCAAGGCGTGATCTTTGGTCTTGGCCTGTTGACGATGATGGCGATGAGTGCGCGCGCGGTGCAGGTTGGTGACCAGACGCTCGGCGACTTCGTATTCATCAACGCCATGCTGATGCAGCTCTCCATCCCGCTCAATTTCATTGGCTTTATTTATCGCGAGATCCGTCAGGGCTTTACCGACATCGAGCAGATGTTTGATCTTCTGGATGTGAACGCCGAGGTCGAGGATTCCCCAAATGCGAAGACGCTTCAGGTCGAAGACGCAGCGCTTTCTTTCAAGGACATCCAGTTCGCCTACGACCCTGAGCGGCCCATCCTGAAAGGCATCTCGTTCGATGTGCCTGCAGGCAAAACTGTCGCCATCGTTGGGCCGTCAGGCGCGGGCAAGTCCACGATCTCGCGCCTTCTGTTCCGTTTCTACGATGTGCAATCGGGCGCGATCGCGATTGATGGACAGGACCTGCGCGACGTCGCGCAGAAGTCTTTGCGCTCAGCTATTGGCATGGTCCCCCAGGACACCGTGCTCTTCAACGACACGATTGCCTACAACATTCGCTACGGTCGCCCCGACGCAACCGATGAAGAGGTGCAGCGCGCCGCCGAAATGGCGCAGATCGGTGACTTCATTCGCTCACTGCCGCAGGGCTTCGACACCATGGTTGGCGAGCGCGGGCTGAAGCTGTCTGGTGGTGAAAAACAGCGTGTCGCCATCGCGCGGACGATTTTGAAGGCACCACCGATCTTGATCCTGGACGAGGCGACATCGGCGCTCGACACCGCCACCGAGCAAGAAATCCAGGCCGCATTGGATATCGTTTCGCGCGGCCGCACGACGCTGGTCATCGCGCACCGCCTTTCCACCGTGATCAGCGCCGACGAGATCATCGTCTTGCGAGACGGCGAAATCGCAGAACGCGGCACGCATGGGCAATTGGTGGAGCTCAAAGACGGCCTCTACGGCCAGATGTGGGCGCGCCAAGCAGAAGCCATTGAGGCGGAAGCCCGACTGCGCAAGGCGCGCGAGGCCGATGAACTCGGCATCATCGAACGCCGCCGGACAGAGCCTGCGGAATAGGGCGCGATCCATGGCTTTGCCGACGGGTGTCCGCGTCCTCCTCATCTTCGGCACTAGCCATGTGGGCAAGACGACGCTTGCGAAGGAGGTGGCGGCAGCGCGCAACTGGGATCACGTTTCCACCGACGCGCTTGCGCGGTTTCCCGGGCGACCATGGCCGACTGTCCGGCCAGCAGTCGCTGAATACTACACCCGCTTAAGTGCCAAGGCGATGTATTGGTTTCACATCAACCATCACCGGAATATGTGGCCATTGATGCAAAGTCGGATCGACCAGGCTGTTGCCACTGGAAGCGGACTGGTGATGGAAGGGTCAGCGCTGCGCCCGGAGCTTTTCCCGGCATCGTTCGACAAGCGGGTTGCCGCCATTGGCTTGCATGCATCGGCGCGCTGGCTGCGCCAACGCATTGAAGACAACAGCGATTACGCCAGCCGTAAAGCCCCCGAGCAGGCGATGATTGATGCCTTTATCGAGCGCTCTGTGCGCGACAATGCGGCAATCATCGAAGCGGCGCAGGAGCACGGCTTTGCACTCACCGACGCAGCAGACAGCGATGCGATTGTGGGACTGACGCAAGACCTTTGCACCGTTAAGGCATCGGATTAGTTACTTCGGGCAAAGCTTGTATGTGTTGCCTTCACCCGCGCCTGCGCCGACGATGAACTCGGTCGAGCTGATCTTGTCGATCGCCCATTCATTCGTCGTGCTCTCGCCCTCGCTAGAGCACACCAGTTCGGTGCGCCATTCTTGGTCTGTTACTTGGATGACTTGGGTGATCTTGCAAAACGCTTCATACATCCGAAACGTGCCTCGACCGATCTCGATGAATTGGTTCTCCGCCACACCTTCATTGTAGGACTGTCCGCATTGCTTGCCGTCCAAGGCCCATTGGCCGTGAAACAGCGGTAAGCGCTCGTCAGCCGCCGCTGCGACCACTGAAAAACCACAGAGAAAAACGCCCAACGTCAATTGTTTCATCGCCCTGCTCCACGCTCGCGCGTCATACGGCCACTTGCGCCGCAACCATGCGCGCAATATGCCGTCGCATCACGCCCGATGCAATCACGCACACCGTCATTCAGACCTCAGGAACCTCTGCCGCATGAGCCTCGCTGATACGATCATCAAAGCCTTCGTTCCCGTGCGCCGCGAAGGGTATCCGTTTGTCACGGCCTTCTTCGTGTTTGCGGTTGTTATCGGCTGGTTCTGGGACCCGCTCTTCTATGTCGGCCTCGCGCTCACCGGTTGGTGCGCTTATTTTTTCCGCGATCCGCAACGCGTAACACCGCTTGACGATGATATCGTCGTGTCACCCGCCGACGGTGTCATCTCGGCGATTGGTCCTGCTGTTCCGCCGTCTGAACTTGATTTGGGCGAGGCTGAGCGGCTGCGCATTTCGGTCTTCATGAATGTCTTTTCGGTGCATGTGAACCGAGCGCCGGTGCGCGGGACAGTCACCAAGATCGTCCACACGCCCGGCAAGTTTCTCAACGCCGATCTTGACAAGGCAAGTCGCGAAAACGAGCGCAATGGCCTCGTGATCGAAAGCGCCCATGGTGACATCGCAGCCGTCCAAGTGGCGGGGCTCGTTGCGCGCCGTATCCTGTGCTGGGCCGACGAGGGCGCAGCGATTTCCGCCGGTGAACGCTTTGGCCTGATCCGGTTTGGCTCACGGCTCGACGTTTACC
>JBCBHR010000343.1:0-2814 GCA_038525365.1 Pseudomonadota bacterium
AAGGATGCGGAAATCAGAGCGTGGCCACCGGCGGCATAAAAGCTCACACCGCTCGCAAGCACGGCCACGAGTGTGAAAACCGTGAGCGACATGCCTTTCTTGACGTTGGCCGCATCGGTTTTTGCCACGCTTGCGCCTGTTTTACGCGCACGGTCGTTCCCGAGCGTTTCAAACTCCGCATCTTCAATGTCGGGATTTGTCACGATCGGACCGGTCTCCGCATTTGCTGTCAGCGCGATGGTGTGCGTGTTTATGGTTAATGAACCGTTGCCGTCGCTCACTTGATGGCCACAACAACAGGCCATAGGTCTGGGGACGGAAAACGAACGTGATTCGGGCGCACGACCATTGATACGATTTGATCATGTGGGTCTGCGATATGGCCTCGAACAGGAAGTGCTGCGTGACGTCAGTTTCGAAATCCCGCCGCAATCCTTTCAGTTTTTGACCGGCCCTTCTGGTGCGGGCAAGACAACGCTTTTGCGCCTCCTTTTTATGTCGCTGCGTCCGACGCGGGGGCAAATCAGCGTCTTTGACAAGAACGTCCTGACGTTGCCGCGCGATCAATTGCCGGTGCTGCGTCGCCGCATTGGTGTTGTGTTTCAGGACTTTCGCCTGCTTGATCATCTGACGGTGTTTGAAAATGTCGCCCTGCCGGTGCGCGTGCGTGGACGGGTTGAGGGCTCGTATCGCAAGGATGTCATCGATTTGCTTGACTGGGTCGGACTTGGCGACAAGGTCAACGCGTTTCCACCCGTGCTGTCAGGCGGTGAGAAGCAGCGTGTGGCAATTGCGCGGGCGCTGATCGACCAGCCTGAAATCCTGCTTGCCGACGAGCCGACGGGCAATGTCGATCCGCAGATGGCGCGCAAGATCTTGCGTCTGTTTGTGGAGCTCAACCGCCTTGGGACCGCAGTCGTGATCGCAACGCACGATCTTGGTTTGATGGATCAGTTCAACGCGCGCCGCATGATCCTGTCGAACGGCGTTCTGGACATCTACAGTTAGGGGCGCGCGCGTGAACACCGAAGAAGCAAACACCATTCGGCTGCGCAAACCGGCGCCTATTGTCCCGCCCGGTTCGCTTGCCGGGCAATCGCTGATCACGCTGATTGCGATCATGTCGTTTTTGGCCTGCGTCACGGTGGGCGGCGTGTCGCTTGTGCGGCAAAGTGCGGATATTTGGCAGGGCCAGATTGCCCGGGAGGCGACCATTCAAATCCGTCCGGCGCGGGACTTCGACATTGAAGGAGCACTCGTTGAAGCGCGCGCCATCGCGCAGGACTTTGACGGTGTGCGTGATGCCCGCATTATCGACCAGGAGGAGACGGCGGGCTTGCTGGAGCCGTGGCTTGGCGCGGGGCTTGATCTGGAAGAGCTGCCTGTGCCGCGCCTTGTGGTTATTACCATTGACGAGAATGATCCGCCGGACTTCTCCGCCATGCGCCAAGCGGTTGAAGAGGCCGTCGCCAATGCCACACTCGACGACCATCGGGCATGGGTTGCGCGGCTCGTTTCAATGGCGCGCACAACCGTGTTCTTTGGCGTGGCGATCTTGATGCTCGTTATTGCAGCGCTTCTGCTGACAGTTGTCTTTGCTACGCGCGGTGCGATGTCGAGCAATCAGGAGGTCATCGAAGTCCTCCATTTCATCGGCGCGCGCGGTGGCTTTATTGCGAGGCAGTTCGAGCGGCGATTTTTCATGATCGGATTGACCGGCGGCGCGATCGGTGCCGCGCTGGCCGTGGCACTTGGGTTTGCCGTCAGCCTTTGGGCGCGCGCCAATGTCACCTCAGCGCAGGGCGAGCAACTGGCGGCGTTTTTTGGTGACTTTACGGTGCCATGGACCGCCTATGCCGGTATGCTGATCGTGCTTGCGCTGGTGGCGGCGCTGACCGCACTGACGACGCGGTTAACGGTCATCAACGTTCTCTATGAGATCGATGAGCGTCGCGCCGATCCATCCAGATAGTCGCGGAAAACGCAAGTCTTGGTCGCAAGACGCCTATTCATTGCCCGATTTGACGTCTAATCATGATTCATGAGCGCTGATGCCATGGAACATGGAGCCGGGACTGCGGCGCAAACACGCTGGCCGCGGACACGTGGCGTCGTGGCCGCGACGCTGTTTGTGTGCGCCGCTTTGCTCATCGGGTTTGCCGTTTTTGATATCGCCGTGCGCGCCTATCACATCCCAGATACGTCAGCGCGCGCTGACGGAATAGTGGTCTTCACCGGCGGCCGCGCGCGGCTTGATCCGGCGGTCGGGCTCTTGCGAAACAAGCGCGGACAAAAGCTCATGATAAGCGGTGTCCATGAGCAAACGTCAGCTGAAACCCTGCGCCATTTGCTGCATGTGGATCCGTCGCTCTTCAACTGCTGCGTGACAATTGACCGGCTGGCGCTAGACACGATTGGCAATGCCAACAGTGCCGTCGATTTTGCGCGACAAAACGGGTTTGAAAGCCTGATTGTGGTCACCAATGATTACCACATGCCGCGCAGTCTGTTGGAAATCCGACGCGTCGCTGATGATCTGACGATCATTCCGTTCCCTGTTTCCAATTCCGCGCGTAAGGCACAGAGCTGGTCGCTTGTTATCGACCGTTACCGCGTTCTTGCCGGGGAGTATACGAAGCTGCTACTGGCCTATGGTCGCGCACCGTTTACCCAATCGTCTGCGCGCGCGGCGTCCTTGTCAGGCTGGTAAACTCGTCCCGTGCTCGCGATCCGTTCGGTTCTTCTCAACGCATCTTTCTATACGCTTACCGCCATTCAGATGATCGTCTGGTCGCCGATCTTCTTTCTGGGGTC
>JBCBHR010000344.1:0-2812 GCA_038525365.1 Pseudomonadota bacterium
GGGATCAATGGGTTCATGCGTTGGCCCGGAGGTGACGATGATCGTGCGCCCCGCCAGTGGTTTTGGCCGGTCATCAAGCATGGCTTCGATCGCGCCAACAATTTCAAGCGGCTCCGCCATACGGCCAAAGCCGGCCTCGCCGCTTTCGGCCATCTCGCCGGCATTCGGGCCGATGAAATGAATGCCGTCGGCGCGCAGGGTCGCCTCGTTTCGACGGGTGGCCGGATGCGTCCACATTTGCGGGTTCATCGCCGGTGCGATCACTACGGGTTTGTCCGTCGCCATCAACGCAGTGGACGCCAGATCATTGGCCAGACCGTTCGCCATCTTGGCCATCATGTCGGCGGTGGCAGGTGCAACGACAAGCAGATCGGCTTCGCGCGACAGGCGGATATGGCCGATGTCGTGCTCGGCGTCACGATCCCAAAGATCGGAGAAAACAGTGTCGCCGGAAATCGCACCAACACTCATGGGCGTGACGAACTGTTTTGCCGCCTCGCTCATCACGCAGCGCACCGCCGCGCCGCGTTCGCGCAGGCGCCGAATGAGGTCGAGGCATTTGTAAGCCGCGATCCCGCCACCGATGACAAGCAAGATTCGTTTGCCCGACAGGCCCTGTTCAATTGCACTCACGCGATACTACTCCCGCACAATTCATCGACACATATGCATCACAAGTGGATGAATGAACAAGTTGACTGTTTAGCCAACAGACCACGCAACGAATATCGCGGCGGCCGCGATGACCCACAATGCCACCCGGCCCCAGCGGCTTTCGCGGGCTTCGGCCTTGCCGATGGCGTTGACCGTTTCAGGCGCAAGGCGGAAGCCTTCATTGGCGGCTTTTTCCACTTCAAGCGACAGGAGCTCCGTGCGCTTGGCAAGGTCTGGCACCTGACGGGCGAGACTGATCAAAGAGTAGATGCCGTCGCGGGTGTCCTTTGCAAATCCGGCTGGACCGAGGTTTTTGGCGACCCAGTCGGTGACAATTGGGCGGGCGGCCTCCCACATGTTGAACTGTGGGTCGAGCATGCGCGCATTGCCTTCGGCGACGACCATCGTCTTTTGAAGAAGGAGCAATTCCGGCCGCGTTTGCATGTCGAAAAGCTCGGTCACATCAAACAGCAGCGTCAGCAGATTGCCCATGGAGATCGTGTCGGCCGGCTGATCGTGGATCGGTTCACCCACGGCCCTCAACGCCTGTGCAAACGCGTCGACATCGTGGTGTTTGGGGACGTAGCCGGCCTCGAAATGCACTTCCGCGATCCGCCGGTAATCGCGGCGGATAAAGCCAAACAGGATCTCGGCCAAAAACCGACGCTCAGCGATCCCGATGCGCCCGGAAATGCCCATATCCACGGCAACAATATCGCCCTTTGCATCAACGAACAGATTGCCCGGATGCATGTCAGCGTGGAAAAAGCCGTCGCGGATGGCATGGCGCAAAAACGCCTGAATAACTTTGACGGACAGCGCTTCCAGATCGTGGCCTGCAGCTTTAAGTGCCTCAACGTTCGACAGTTTGATGCCGTCCACCCACTCCATGGTGAGCACATCGCGGCCGGTGCGCTCCCAGTCAACTTTGGGCACACGAAAATCCGGATCATCCCTGGTGTTTTCGCCGATCTCCGAAAGGGCGGCGGCTTCCAGACGCAAGTCCATCTCGATGCGGGTGGATTGCTCAAGCGTCTGGGCCACCGCGACCGGCTTCAGGCGGCGGACGCCTGGAAACATGCGCTCTTGAAGATGCGCGAACATGAAGAAGGTCTCGAGATCCTTGCCGAAGCGGGCGCGGACGCCGGGGCGCACGACCTTGACCGCGACTTTTCGCTCGCTGCCATCTGCCTGTTTCACCCAAGCGGGATGCACCTGCGCGATGGATGCAGCGGCAATCGGGTCATCAATGCGCGAGAAGAGGGCAGGAACCGAAAGGCCAAGCGAGTCTTCGATGCGCGCAAAGGATTCTTCGTTCGGAAAGCTCGACATCTGATCCTGCAGGTTTGCAAGTTCCAGTGCCATATCCAAGCCAATGATGTCAGGACGCGTAGCAAGGAACTGACCGAGCTTTGCATAGGATGGGCCAAGCCTCGCGATGGCGGCGTTCATCCGGTCGGTGTGGCTTTTGTCGCCAGAGCGCTTGCGGGCGATCCCGGAGGCAAGCTTATGGGCCGTCAATGCCGGACCGGACAGACCTTGCGCAGGAATGGATGCGACCACGCCCTCGCGCGCCAGCACCCATGCGGCTTTGACCAGCCGAAGTCCCGCGAAAAAGGCAGCCATGGATCAGAGCTTCCAGCCCGAGTGCAAAGCCGCGATGCCGCCGGAGTAATTGCGATACGTCACGCGCTTGAAGCCCGCGTTCTCGATCATTTTCGCAAAGTCCGGCTGGCGCGGAAATTTTCGGATCGACTCGACCAGATACCGGTAAGGCTCATCATCACCAGCAACCGCCTTGCCGATTTGCGGGATCGCGTTGAACGACCACGCGTCGTAGAATTCGGCAAAACCGGGCACATCAACTTCAGAAAATTCAAGGCACAAAAAACGCCCACCGCGTTTGAGCACACGATGGGCTTCACTCAACGCCTTGTTGATATCGGGCACGTTTCGGATGCCGAGCGCAATCGTGTAGGCGTCAAAGCTGTCGTCATCATGCGGCAGTTCCTCCGCGTTGCCCTCCACAAATGTGGTGTTGGAGGCAAGGTTGCGTTTGAGCGCGCGCTCTTCGCCAACCTCCAGCATGGACGCATTGATGTCGAGCACGGTGACCTGCGCATTGCCGCCGGAGCGTTCGATGATGCGAAACGCGATG
>JBCBHR010000345.1:0-2802 GCA_038525365.1 Pseudomonadota bacterium
ACACTGTGAAGCTGGCATACGCACACGACCTGCCGCTGGTTGCCACCAATGATGCGCACTTTCTGAAGGAAGATGATTTCGAGGCTCATGACGCGCTGATCGCGATTGCCGAGGGCGATGTCCTATCGAACGATGATCGCCGCCAATTGACGCCTGATCATTGGCTCAAACCAGCCGAAACCATGCGCGCATTGTTCGCGGACGTGCCGGAAGCGATTGAAAACACAGTCGAGATCGCCCGGCGCTGCGCGTATTTCACTCAGACATGCGCGCCGATCCTTCCCCGTTTTGCCGCCGTGCCCGATGGCGCAACGATTGAAGAAGCGCTGCAGGCAGAATCCAACGAACTGAAACGTCAGGCGCAGGAGGGTTTGGCCGACCGGCTGGCCGTCAACGGTTTTGCCGATGGGCACACCCGCGAAGACTATGAAAAGCGCTTGGCCTATGAGCTGGGCGTGATCGAGAACATGAAGTTCCCGGGCTACTTCTTGATCGTTGCGGACTTCATCAAATGGGCCAAGGCGCAGGACATCCCCGTCGGGCCGGGCCGTGGTTCGGGTGCGGGTTCGCTTGTGGCATGGGCGCTCACGATCACGGACATCGATCCGCTGCGTTTCTCGCTTCTCTTCGAGCGCTTTCTCAACCCTGCCCGTGTTTCAATGCCGGACTTTGACATCGACTTTTGTCAGGACCGGCGCGGCGAAGTTATCCGCTACGTCCAGCAAAAGTACGGTCATGAGCAAGTTGGCCAGATCATCACGTTTGGAACCCTGCAGGCGCGTGCCGTGCTGCGCGATGTCGGGCGGGTTCTGGAAATGCCCTACGGCCAGGTGGATCGGCTCTGTAAGCTTGTGCCCAACAATCCTGCCAATCCAACGACGCTGGATCAGGCCATCAAAGGTGATGAGAAATTCAACGAGGAGCGCGAGCGCGAGCCGATCGTCGGCCGATTGCTCGATATGTCGCTAAAGCTTGAAGGGCTTTACCGGCACGCGTCGACACACGCCGCAGGCATCGTCATCGGCGACCGCCCGCTCTCCAAGCTTGTGCCCATGTATCGCGATCCGCGCTCAGACATGCCCGTCACCCAGTACAACATGAAATGGGTTGAGCAGGCGGGTCTGGTGAAGTTTGACTTCCTCGGGCTGAAGACGCTCACCGTGCTCGACAATGCGGTCAAGCTGATCCGCCGCCGTGGCATCGACATTGATCTGGCAACGCTGCCGTTCGATGACAGGCAGACCTATGACATGATGTCGGAAGGGCACACGATTGGCATCTTCCAGGTGGAGAGCCCGGGCATGCGCAACGCGCTGGTCGGCATGAAGCCGGACTGCATTGAGGACATCATTGCGCTGGTTGCACTCTATCGCCCCGGTCCGATGGACAACATCCCGACCTACAATGCCCGCAAGCACGGTCAGGAGGAGATCGCGTCGATCCATCCAAAAATTGATCATCTGGTCTCCGAGACGCAGGGCGTCATCGTCTATCAGGAACAGGTGATGCAGATCGCGCAGGAGCTTGCCGGTTACTCGCTCGGCGAAGCCGATTTGCTACGCCGCGCAATGGGCAAGAAGATCCGCGCTGAGATGGACAAGCAGCGGGTGCGCTTTGTTGATGGTGCCAAGGAACGCGGCCTGTCGGAGGGGCACGCGAACGGCATCTTTGACCTTTTGGCGAAGTTTGCCGACTACGGCTTCAACAAGTCCCACGCCGCGGCCTATGCCGTCGTGTCCTACCACACGGCCTATCTGAAGGCGCATTATCCCGTCGAATTCATCGCCGCTTCGATGACCTATGACATGGCCAACACCGACAAGCTGAACGACTTTCGCCGCGACGCCACGCGCCTTGGCATTTCTGTCGAAGCGCCGTCGGTGCAGACCTCGTTTCGGCCGTTTGAAGTGGGTGAGAGCACCATATTTTACGCGCTGGCGGCGATTAAGGGCGTTGGTGAGGCGGCCGTCGATCACATCGTTGAGCGCCGCGGCGATCAGCCGTTCCTGAGCCTTGAGGATTTTGCTCAACGCATCGACACGCGCATCGTCAACCGCCGGACGCTTGAGAGCCTCATTCACGCCGGTGCCCTTGATTGCTTTGGCCATGACCGAGCGTCGTTAGTTGCCGGGATTGAGCGCATTTTGGGCTTGTCGCAGCGGGTCGCCGATGAGGCGGAGAGCGGTCAGGCCGATATTTTCGGTGGTTTGGCGGCGTCGGAGCCGGAGCGTCTGCATCTCCCGCAGGCGCAGTGGTCCGACAATGAGCGGCTGCTGAATGAAATGAAGGCCATCGGCTTCTATTTCTCCGCGCATCCGCTGGATGCGTTTGAGCCGATGCTGGAGAAAATGCGCGTGCAGACTTGGGCGGAGTTCTCCATTGGCATCAAACGCGGCGCCCGAGCGGGGCGGCTGGCTGGCACGGTCGTTTCCAAAAAGGTCCGCCGCACCAAGAACGGGTCAAAGATGGCCGTGCTCACGCTGTCGGACGCGACCGGGCAGTTCGAGGTTGTCATGTATTCCGATCAGTTGGAGCAATATGGCGACATGGCGGAGACGGGCAAAAACTTCGTGCTGACAATCGGTGTCCGAGAGCGCGATGATGAGACGATTTCCATCATCTTGAATACGTTGAGCCCGCTTGAAGAGACGACCGGAACCGACAAAGTCAACCTGATGCGCGTGTTCGTGCGAGACCCACAACCGGCATCCTCCATCGCTCGGCAATTGCGCAACGGCGGCAACAGCCCGGTTTCGCTGATCGTTATCAAGCCGGATGGTGAAGGCGAAGTTGAGATCGAAC
>JBCBHR010000346.1:0-2786 GCA_038525365.1 Pseudomonadota bacterium
GAAGCCTTTGCCCCAGAGCTGGAGCAGGAGCAAAAGCAGGAGCCCATAGAGGCGATCGAAGAGCCGTATTTTGAGGCGGAGACAGCCGAGCCACCACCGTCACTTGATGAGGCTTCCGACGCTTTGCTTGCCGAACTCGATCTTGAATTGACAGGTGAGGAGTTCAACGCGCCGACCGAATTGGCAGAGCCGGCCGTTCTCGAAGAAATCGCCGCTCCCGCCGCTGACTTTGATGATCCTTTGGACGCGCTTGATAGTGCAACCGAGCCGACGGAGACGCTGAGCGAATTTGATCTCGATGCTGTGTTTGAAGAGGCGTTGGCATCCGAGCCGGTGGTCGCCGAACTCAACGAAGTGGCAAATACGCCCGCGCCTGTTGTCGAGGACGTCACGCTCGAAGCGCTCGAGGCGGTTGAAACTGTCGCATCGGAGCCGGAAGATCCGCTTGATGAACTGATGTCGATCATGGGCGAGGAGCCCGAAGCCGCGCCAAACGCTGCACGTGATGCCCAAACCATGGTACCGCCATCTTTGGACACTGCCGAAATGGGGCAGGGCGAAGCGGTGGAGTTGCCTGAGTTTGATTTGCCCGATGACCTGTTGGAAGCCAATGAAGGCGGGTTTGGCGATGTTGGTGCAGGAGCCGCAGTTGCTGCCGCTGGTGCTGGCGTTACAGCCGGTGCGGCCGCGCTTGCCGGACGCGGTGACAAGGCGTCTGCGCCGCCGTCGCTCGATGATCCATTTGATCTCGATATCGATCTGGATGATGCGTTTGACGAGAACCGGTTTGAGGCGGAATTGGCGCGCGACATAGAGTTTGCGGCCCATGATCTTGAGGCGCGCAGTGGCGAACCGTTGCCAGATGACATTGACGCATTTCTGCAAGAAGAAGCCAATCTTGCCGCCGCCGGCGATGCAGCTGTTGCCGCACAGGCTTCCGGCGCGTCGCGTGGCCTGAAAGTCGCTGCGATTGTTGGCTCGCTTGCAATTGCCGGTGCTCTTGGCCTGTTCTTTGTCAGTGGCGGTTCGACCCCAGACAGTGCCGGACCAATTGTCGTCGAGGCGGATCCGGACCCGGTGAAAATCAAGCCTGAGGATCCGGGTGGCATTGAAGTGCCCAATCAGGATCGCGCCGTCTTCACGGAAAACGATGGTGGTGTCGCGCCATCGCAGCCATCACTTGTAACGACATCCGAAGAGCCGGTTGATCTTGCTGCCCTGCCGCAGGCCGAGGAGCCCAAAGCCGAGGATCGTCTGTTGCCTGACCAAGCTGACGGTGGCGCAGCCGCGACCCAGGCCGCAGAAGGCCCGGCCGTTGCGCCGCGCCGCGTGCGCACACTTGTGGTTCGCCCGGATGGCACGCTGGAAGAGCGGCCTGTCGAAGAAACACAAGTGGTCGACACCGCGGCGACAGACACGCAATCAAACTCTCTCCAACAACTGGCATCGCTTCCCGCCGCTGAAACACCTGCCCAACCGACAACCGAAACCTCGGGTACTGAGAACGCAGCACCTGCTGCGCCCGCTGCGCCGCAGCCTGCCGAAACATCAGAAGGTAGCGTCGCGTTCCAGCCGCCTGCCGCCGCTCCGGCTGCATCCCAACCAACCGCCGCCGCTGCTGCACCGGCCCAACCGCGCGCACAAGTGCCTGTTCGCCGTGTTCAGTCGCAGACCATCACGCCACCCGTCATTCGGGACCGTCCAGCCGATCAGCCGGTCAATATTGTCAATGCCACGACGCAGCAGCAGGTTGCGAGCGCACCGCAAGCATCGGGCACGTTCCCGGAAGCACCGACGGCCAACACGGCAACAGCTGCGCCCGCGCCCGCTCCGGCCCCTGCAACCGCACCAGCCGCGCCTGCATCCTCCAGTGGCTTCAAAGTCCAAATCGCGTCATTGCCATCGCAGTCGGCGGCGCAGCAGACCTCTGCGCAATTGCTTTCGCGCTATCGAAATGTGCTTGGCGGCCGTGGTGTTGCCATCCGACAGGCGCAGATCGAAGGACGTGGCACGTTCTATCGCATTCAGGTCGAAGCCAGTTCGCGCGACGATGCGTCCTCGCTTTGCCAGCGCTACAAGGCCGCTGGCGGCGACTGCATCGTGACGCGTTGATCTGGTAACCTTTAGAAGGCGGACTTGGCTCCGCCTCCCTCTTTTTCGTTTTCCAAGCATGCCAAACACTTTTGGACGGGGGCGTCATGTCGGCACAGGCCAAGGCGATGATTGTGGGGTGCTCAGGCACCGTACTTTCGGCAGACGAGCGAGCATTTCTGGCCCAACACAAACCTTGGGGCCTTATCCTCTTTGCGCGCAACATCGGCAGCGCTGACCAAATTCGCGCCATCACGTCCACTTTCCGTGAGATCGTTGGCCGGGAAGACGCGCCGGTGTTCATCGATCAGGAAGGCGGCCGTGTCCAACGCATCAAGCCACCCTTGGCGCAGGACTACCCAAGCGGCGCTATGCTCGGCACAGTCTATGAGGCCGACGCGCAAGAGGGTCTTCGGGCGGCGCACGACATGAGCCGACTTCACGCATGCGATCTCCTTCCCCTTGGCATCAACGCCGATTGCCTGCCCGTGTTAGACATTCCAATCGCCGGTTCGCACGATGTGATTGGCAATCGCGCCTATGGCGACGCGGTGGAGATAGTGGCGCGCATGGGTCGCGCGGCGGCAGATGGGCTTTTGGCGGGCAGTGTTCTGCCGGTGATGAAGCACGTACCTGGCCATGGGCGCGCGACAGTCGATAGCCACAAAGCATTGCCTGTGGTCGATACGCCCGCT
>JBCBHR010000347.1:0-2764 GCA_038525365.1 Pseudomonadota bacterium
GGCCAGGTCGCTTATCGCTCGACCACTTTTTGGGCCGCCGATACCGAAGCTAACCCATCTTCAAAACCGCCAACAAAAAATCCGCCGGTGAAACTAATCACCGGCGGCTTTTCTCGTTCAGCGGTGCGGTTTAGGCCGCTTAGTTCTTTTTGGCTTTTGCTTCGATCTGCTTGGAAGCTTTGGCACCACCGGCGATCTCAATCTTGCGAGGTTTCATCGCTTCGGGAATTTCACGCTCCAGATCAATGTGAAGAAGGCCGTTTTCCAGCGTCGCATCCTTCACCTCAACATGGTCGGCAAGATGAAACCGGCGCTCGAACGCGCGCGAGGCGATACCGCGATGGAGGAATTCACGTTTTGTATCTTCCTCGGTGTCCTCAGTCTTTGCACCTGCGACGGTCAACTGGTTGGCACGCGCCTCGATGGAGATGTCATTTTCCGCAAAGCCGGCGACTGCCATGGTGATGCGATAGGCATGCTCGCTGGTGCGTTCAATGTTGTAAGGCGGGTAGCTTTGTCCGGTCTCAGGCTGGGCAAGTGTGTCCAGCATGTTGAAAAGACGGTCAAAACCGACGGTGGAACGGTAATAGGGTGTGTAATCGACGTGACGCATGTCAGTGTCCTTTCCAGTTCAAGCGACAACATGTTGTGACTGGCATCAGCACCCATCATTGGCGCGCCGGTTGAGCCTGTCAGCGGACCCGATTTGGCGTCCGCAATCTCAAAATGGTGATTGGGTTTTCCGCCTTCAAGGGCCATTGCGCCTGCCACACGCCGCCAAACATGAACCGGAGATGAACGACCACTTCCGACTGCGTTCAGGGCCGACGCCCTACAAACGGCACATCGAAACGCGGCCTTGAAGGGAAAGCCGCTTGGCAACAACAAGGAGAGCCAAGCCATGAAATCATCTCTGCTGACCGCCAGCATTCTCAGCGCAGCCATGGTCGTCGTACCGGCTGCAGCGGACGCCAAGTCGCGTCTTCTCGACCGTGAACCGACACCGCAGGTGCATCAGGTTCACAAACAGGGCAAGCGCCACATCCATGGCCGACAAGGTGTGCTGCCGCCACGCGCGATCTATCGCGGTCTCTACCGCAAAGGCTTCCGTGGCGTGCACAATGTAAACTTCCGCAAGGGTCGTTACTTTGCACGCGCCTATGGTCGTCGCGGCCTCGTACGGGTCACCGTCGATCCGTTTAACGGACGGGTTCTGCGCCGCAAGCTGATCCAGCCATATCAGTACCGTGGTTTCCGTCAGCGGCCATACTCCAGCGGCTTTACGCTGCAGTACAATTTCAACTGATCACGCAATCCGGTGAGACTGTAACGTCCCTTCCTGTCGAACCGGTGCTTCGGAGCCGCCCTGAAACGGGCGGCTCCATCTGTTTTGATCAATCCAAGGCGCAAAGCATTTTGACGCGCGCCCGTTCCAGCCATATGCAAGATGCATGAGCGACCCGTCCGTCAGCATTCCATCACCTGCCCCGGCGCCGATGATCGCTCCGGACAAGACCGGCTATGAAACGACGCCCGACGGCTACCGCCTGCGTTTTGCAGTGTTCCGCAGTCTCAAACGACCGAACAAAGGCACGATCGTGCTCCTTCACGGGCGCAATGAAGCCATTGAGAAATACGACGAAACCATAGCCGACTTCATCGCAGCCGGATTTGATGTCGGGACGTTTGACTGGCGTGGTCAGGGCAAATCTGATCGCCTCGTTGCCAATGCGCAGCGCGGCTACATTGAAGATTTCGAGCAATTCGCCATCGATTTGGAGCACATTTTCACGCAGGTCATCTTGCCGGAGACGCGTGCGCCATTCTTTATGGTCGGTCACTCCATGGGCGGGCTCGCGGCACTATACGCTGCGCCGCGCATGGCCAACCGCATCAGGCGCATGGTGCTTTCTGCGCCACTTCTTGGTCTCCACGAAGATGTGCCATCGGCCACGATACTCGCACCGGCAAGCAAGGCCCTTTGCTTTCTTGGCTTAGGCGCAATGCCAGTTTCGCGCGGCTCGGACGGGATCGCCGAGAACCCGTTTTTGAACAACCGACTCACAACAGACCCGGTGCGTTACGCACGCAATCAGACGCTTGGCGGGCCGCAGGGTGTGCTCAACCTCGGTCCGCCGACATTTGCCTGGCTCAACGCAACATATCGGGCCATCGAATACGTAACCCGCATCGAACATATGGCCCGGTTGCACATTCCAACGCTGATGGTGACAGCAGGTGCCGATACCGTGGTCGAGTCGCTCGCGTCTGAAAACTACGCGCGAAACCTGCGCTCCGGCGCTCACCTGACAATTGATGGCGCGCGCCACGAATTGATGCAGGAAGCTGACGTCTATCGTGACCAATTCATGGCCGCTGTGCACGCCTTTATCCCCGGCACCTCACTGAGCTGAGGTGCCGTTCAAAATGGCAATGGCGTCGCGATAGAGTTCATGCATGGCCGCAGCGATGACATTGCCGCCATCCTCTGCACGCTCACCATCCCAAGTCGTAACGATCCCACCGGCTTGCTCAATCAGCGGTATAAGTCCCGCAATGTCATAGCTCTGCAGCCCCGGCTCGACCACAATATCGATGTGCCCGGCTGCAAGCATCGCGAATGCGTAGCAATCGAAGCCATAGCGCGACAATTTCGCTTGGGCCTCCAACTCCGCGAGGCGTACTTCAAAAGGCGGTTTGTAGAGATCAGGCGTCGTTGTCATGACAGTCGCTTCTGCCAGATCAGTCGTCTTGCTGACCGAAA
>JBCBHR010000348.1:0-2753 GCA_038525365.1 Pseudomonadota bacterium
CGGTTCAAAGCGAACATCGCGTTTCCAGGTGGCGGCAAAGCCATCCTGATCTGGCCAAACGCCTGCCCGCGAACCGGCAAGCCACGCGACGCCAAGCGCGGTGGTTTCCAGCACATTTGGGCGATCAACCGGTGCGTCAAGCAGGTCAGCCAGCCGTTGCATCGTCCAATCCGACGCGACCATGCCGCCATCGACACGCAGCGTTGTTTCGGCATCAGCGGCGTCCGCCCAATCGCCGTGCATGGCCTCCAGGAGATCATAAGTCTGGTAGCAGACGGCCTCGAGCGTCGCCTTGGCGATTTCGTTTGGCCCGGTTGCGCGGGTCAAACCGAACATTGCGCCGCGTGCATTTGCGTCCCAGTGCGGCGCGCCCAAGCCAACGAAAGCGGGCACGAGATAAACATCCTGTTCGGGGTCTGCCGCGTCCGCCATCGGGCCGGTCTTGTCCGCCGCCTCGATGATCTTCATGCCATCACGCAGCCATTGCACGCTCGCGCCCGCCATGAAGATGGAGCCTTCAAGCGCGTAGGTCGTCTCACCGCCAAGACGGTATGCGATGGTCGTCAGCAGCCGGTTCTTGGATGCGACCGCGTTGGTGCCCGTGTTCAAAATCGCAAAACACCCGGTGCCGTAGGTTGACTTGAACATGCCCGGTTCAAAGCAGGCCTGCCCGATGGTCGCCGCCTGCTGATCGCCCGCCACGCCATAGATTGGGACCTCGGCGCCTATGGCGTCTTTAACCGTCGTTCCGAAATCAGCCGCGCAATCCAGGACTTCAGCAAGCATCGCCGACGGGACATTGAGAATGCCGAGAAGCTCTTCGTCCCATCGGTTCTCGCGGATGTTGTATAGCAATGTGCGCGACGCGTTTGTCGCATCGGTCACAAACCGCTTACCGCCTGTCAGTCGCCAAATCAGGAACGTATCAATGGTGCCGAACGCCAACTCCCCCGCCTCCGCGCGGCGGCGAAGATCGGCCCCGTTATCGAGCATCCATGCAAGCTTGGTGCCCGAAAAATAAGGATCGAGCAGCAGACCGGTCTTTTCGGTGAATTTGGCTTCGTGCCCGGCGGCTTTTAGCTGATCGCAAAAATCCGACGTGCGGCGGTCCTGCCAGACGATTGCATTGCCGACAGGCTTACCCGTTGCCTTATCCCAGACAGCGACGGTTTCGCGTTGGTTCGTGATGCCGATTGCGGCAATGTCGGAAGGCTCGATGGCCGCTTTCTCAATTGCCGAGCGACAGGTGTCCAACACGCTGGACCAGATCTCCTCAAGATCATGCTCGACCCATCCGGACTTTGGGAAATGCTGGGTAAACTCCCGCTGGGCCGAAGCCACAATCGATTGGTTGGTATCAAAGATGATCGCGCGCGACGACGTCGTGCCCTGATCGATGGCGAGGATCATATCGCCCATGTGTCCGCTCCCCTCCCGAGATGTGCGGCTTTGCAGCGGAGCAGCGGTCTAGGCCGCCTTGCGCTCTGCCAGCCGCTTTTGCATGTAAGTTTCAACGGCTGCGACCGCAGCATCGTCCTGCAGATGAAGCCCGAGCTTGGTGCGGCGCCACAGCACATCCTGCGCCGTGACCGCCCACTCATTCTGCATCAAATAGTCAATCTCGCGCGCAGTCAGTGTGGCGCCAAAATCGTTCCCGAGGTCGGTTGCGCTTTTTGCGCCTTCCAACACATCATGCGCGTGCGTACCGTAGAGCCGGACCAACCGCTTGGCGTGTTTGGCTTCGAGATAGGGGTGCGCTGCGGCAAGCTTCGTCACTTCGCGATCATAGCCTGTCGCCGCAAAGCCACCGCCCGGCAGGCTTTTTTCGCCGGTCCAAGGAGACCCCTTCGCGCCGATGTGCTTTTCAACGAGCCCAAGCACGCTTTCCCCAAGCTTGCGATAGGTCGTGATCTTGCCGCCAAAAATATTGACCAGTTTGGCGTCGTCCGCGTCACCGACTTCCTTGAGAACGTAGTCACGCGTCGCTTCCTGCGCCTTGGACGCGCCGTCGTCATAGAGCGGACGCACGCCGGAATAGGTCCAGATAATGTCGTCCTCAGTTACCGGCTCGGCAAAATACTCCGATGCGCCCTTGCACAAATACTCAGTCTCTTCCGGCGAGATTTTCACATCTGACGGATCACCGTCATAGTCCCGGTCGGTGGTGCCGATCAGTGTGAAATCCTGTTCGTAAGGGATGGCAAACATAATACGCCCATCAGCATTCTGGAAGAAATAAGCCCGCTCGTCGTCGAACTTCTTCTTGATGACGATGTGGCTGCCTTGCACGAGGCGAACGTTTTTCTTGTTCTGGCCCATCGACCCCGCTAGCACCGCATCGACCCATGGGCCCGCAGCGTTGACCACAATGCTGGCAGTGACGGTCTCACGCGTGCCGGTCATCTGATCTTCCATGGTCACTGACCACTGACCATCGCTGCGCTCCATGGCAACCACTTTGGTTTGCGTGCGGATAGACGCGCCACGCTGTTGGGCGTCCATCGCATTCAAGACCACCAGACGCGCGTCATTGACCCAACAGTCTGAGTATTCAAACGCTGTTGAATAGCCCGGCTTCAACGGCTTACCGGCGGGGTCCTTTCGCAAATCGAGCACCCGGGTCGGCGGCAATTTCTTTCGGCCGCCGATATTGTCGTACAAAAACAACCCTGTACGCACCAGCCAGCGGGGGCGCGTGCCGGGATTGTGTGGCAGCACAAAGCGCATTGGCCATATGATGTGCGGCGCCATCG
>JBCBHR010000349.1:0-2747 GCA_038525365.1 Pseudomonadota bacterium
CATATCGAGTGCTCGGCGATGGCTGACGAACTGCTGTGGGAGGGCGTGAAAGGGCGGCTCTCGCCAGAGGCGCTCGAAGCCCCGCACACGTTCGACATCCACGGGGGTGGGATCGATCTGCAATTCCCGCACC
Organism: Pseudomonadota bacterium; assembly: GCA_038525365.1. Classification (GTDB taxonomy): domain Bacteria; phylum Pseudomonadota; class Alphaproteobacteria; order Rhizobiales; family Rhizobiaceae; genus JBCBDX01. The sequence continues at coordinate 134 of JBCBHR010000349.1, forward strand.
ATGAAAACGAGATCGCCCAATCCTGCTGCGCCAACGGCACTGACCGGATGGCCAACATCTGGATGCACAACGGCTTTTTGCAGGTGGAAGGCAAGAAAATGTCGAAATCGCTCGGCAACTTTTTTACCATTCACCAGCTGATGCACACGGAAGATTTTGGCGGGCGCAAATGGCCGCCGGAAGTGCTGCGCCTCGCCATGCTGATGACGCACTACCGTGAGCCGATTGATTTTTCCGTACGACGGTTGGAAGAGGCGGAGACGCTGATCCGCAAGCATCACCGCCGTGTTGAGGAAGCCGATGTCGGTTCGGTCGATGCCGTTGTGGAAGCGCTCAGCGACGACTTGTCATGCACGGCTGTCCTCAAAACGCTGAGCGAATTGTCCGGCACACCGTTGGCAGAGGCGCTCGGCCTGCTGGGTCTTGAGCCGAAGGATGCAGGCGAAGTTGGCGATGATGTTCAAGCCGCTATCAAAGCGCGCCTCTCCGCCATTGCCGACAAAAACTGGACCGAAGCTGACCGCATACGCGATGACCTGCTGGCACAGGGTGTCCAGTTGAAAGACGGCAAGGATCCTGAGACTGGAGAGCGGGTGACAACCTGGGAAGTGGTGCGCTAGCGACCAATTGCATGTTGCAGTGTTTCGGCATATGCTTTGGCATAGGCCGGGATGTTGATGGAGGTTGTTGTGGGTGAGATGAGGCATGCGAAACTGTTCAAAAATGGCCGCAATCGCGCTGTCCGCATTCCTGTTGACATGGACTTCGACGGCGATGATGTGACAATCCGGAAAGAAGGCGATGCGCTCATCATCGAACCTGCGAAGCCTAAGCTGACACTTGCGGAGTGGTTGGCTACGATTGAGGCTTGGGACGAAGACTTTCCCGATGTCGACAGCGATCTTTTGCCTGCAGAAGATGTCGAGCTGTGATCGTCCAGTTCATGCTCGACACCAATGCCGCTTCCGACATTATCAAACGCCCGGATGGTAAAGTCGCATCAAAGGCGATTGAACTGGGTCCGGATCGGATTGGTTTGAGCGCAGTCGTGGCCGCTGAACTCCTATTTGGTGTCGAGAAGCGCGGCTCGCCGAGGCTCGCTTTGCTCATAGACGGGGTGGTTTCCAGGTTTCCTGTGGTGGATTTCAGCTTGGAGGCCTCTCGGACTTATGGGAAAGTTCGCGACAAACTACGTCGCGCGGGAAATCCAATCGGCCCGCTGGACACACTCATTGCCGCCCACGCCATTTCGCTTGAAGCAACCCTTTTGACCAACAACACTGCTGAATTCAGGCGGGTTGAAGGATTGAAGATCGAAGATTGGACGCAGCCATGACCCAACCCACCATCCTCACCGGTGGCTGCCAATGCGGGGCTATTCGTTACCGTATTACGCAGGCGCTTCATGATCCTCATATCTGCCATTGCCGAATGTGTCAGAAGGCGGCGGGGAACTATTTCATGCCGCTTGGTGGTGCAAAGCGAGAGAATTTTGAGCTGACGCGTGGGACGCTATCGGTGTTCAAGTCGTCAGGCGATATTTCGCGCGGCTTTTGCAATCAATGCGGCACGCCATTGACCTTTGAGTTGGGCGATTATCCCGGTGTTTCCATAACGCTTGGATCTTTGGATGATCCAGCTGCGGTGCCTCCCGTCTCCACCTATGGTGTTGAAGCACGGATGCCTTGGATTGTGGAGGCGTGCGCCCGCGATGGCCGCACAACGGAAGAGGAAGACTATCGCGACGGTGAGCGCATTGGCGAAGTTGCTGCGACCAACAGGCAGCACCCGGATCACGATACTGCGGAGTGGCCGCCGAAATGACTGTGTTCACCGGTGGCTGCCAATGCGGGGCGGTGCGCTACAAATTCCAAAAGCTGGGTGTTGCATCAATCTGCCATTGCCGGATGTGCCAGAAGGCGGCGGGCAACATCTTTCTGCCGCTGGTCATGGTTGAGGGGTTTCAGTGGACGCGCGGCAAGCGCGGTGTCTTCGCCTCGTCGAATTTGTCCAATCGCGGATTTTGCCGGGAGTGCGGGACGCCGCTGACCCTGGAAACGCGCGAGCAGGTGGAAGTTGCGATTGGCAGTCTGGATGACCCGGCTGCGATACAGATTGCTTATCATGCCAATGTGGAAGACCGCTTGCCCGCGGCGTCGCATTTGGCGAATATCCCGGAGGCTGATCCGGAGCGGAAGACGGAAAACGATGCTTGGAATGCAAAGATCAGATCATTCCAGCACCCTGACCGTGACACCGAGGAATGGCCGCCGGAGTTCTGGTTCACGTCGGATCATTTTTAAGGATGCCCGTGCCAACTGACAAGCAGCGCGACGCTACGCAAATGCCCGTTTGGCTTATCTACGGACTGTTGGCCAAGGGCGTCCTTGTGGTTGTGGTAATCATCGGCGTGCTCTACTACGCGCAAACTTTCTGAGCGGGATGATCCGATGATCGACCACACTGGCATAGAGGTCTCAGACTTCGCAGCCGCGCGCACGTTTTACGATGCAGCGCTGGCGCCGCTTGGTGTCTCGCTGCTTGCGATTGTGCCACCCGAATTTGTGAACGGCGAGGATGTCGGCGGTTACGGGCGCGACCGGCCGGTGTTCTG
>JBCBHR010000350.1:0-2746 GCA_038525365.1 Pseudomonadota bacterium
GTTAAACCACTCGGGATGATGGTCAAGCTTCTCTGCCATCAAGGCGGCGTTGGTCATAAATGCGAAGGCCTCGCGGAAATCGCCAAATTTGAAGTGCCGGGTGATAGACTTGCCGTCATCTGCGATCGTCCACCCCGTCAGTTGTTTGATTTCATGCGCCAGTGATTCGGCGGTCAGTTGCGGTTTGGCCATCGGTATGCTCCCTCGTTTTCTATGGACAGTGAGATAGTGCGTGGGGAGAAATTGGCATGAGGGTCCTGTTCGTGTGCCTTGGAAACATCTGCCGGTCCCCCTTAGCGCATGGCATTTTCGAACATGTGGCGGCCGAGCGCGGTCTGGATATCGAGGTGGGTTCCGCGGGAACCAGCCATTGGCACATTGGAGAGCCGCCGGATTATCGTTCGATAGCCGTTGCCGCGCGCCATGGCATCGATTTGACGCCGCAACGCGCGCGCCAGTTTTGCGCCGCAGACTTTGAACGCTTCGACCTGATTATTGGGATGGACCGCTCAAATCTCATGAAAATGGAGCGGTTGCGGGGCGGGCCGGGAGGCACGCAACCACATTTGTTGCTGGAGTATGCGCTCGGTGAGGATCGGGACGTTCCCGATCCCTATTGCGGTGAGATGGACGCGTTTGAGGCGTGTTACCGCATCATCCGGGCGGGCGCCGAGGCGCTTGGCACACGGTTGGCGAGTGGCATCGACAACCCACCAAGGTCGTAGCTTTCCTCAATGACATATGGCCCGCCGCCGACGGAATCGCGCGATGACATCACCACGAACCGCTCGACCTTGAAGGGTGCGACGTAAAAAGCGCCGCGCATCGACAGGTATTTGGCTACCGCTTCCGGCGATGATTTGCGCAGGCGCGCGACCGTCACATGCGGTGTAAACTTGCGCGCATCCGGTGCCAGACCCAACCGCTGGCATTTTCGCGCAATTTCGGCTTGCAGATCGATCAGATCCGGCGATCCGGTCGGTTGCGCAAACACCGAATGCGGTTTCTTGCCACCAAAGGCACCAAGGCCCGAAAGACCAAGCTCAAATGGCTTCCGCTTGACGGTCGCAAAGGCGTTGAGGATCTCATCGGCGGTGTGGTGTTCCACATCGCCAATAAAGCGCAGTGTCAGGTGGTGATTTTCCTGATCGATCCAGCGTGCTCCGGGCAGGCCGCCCTTGAGCATGGACAACATCATGGCTGCGTGGTGCGGGATCTCGAGTGCGGCGAAAAGCCTGGGCATTGCAGGGTCCCCTCTGCATGTGCGTCCGCGGCCTGTTTGCCATCACGGTAAGGGCAAATCACTCAACCGCGTCGCCATGATCGAATCACGGGTTTCATGGCTTGTCCAGCATCGTTGCCGAAATTTCTTGCCGCTTCCTCAACGCGGTTGTCTTGGTATTGTCGCATTGCACAATAACACTGATGGCAGAGGAAACGATTTGGCGGGCCGTTTGCAACCACTCATGGGAACGGCTCAAAATGTCACAAACACATCTTCGTCCGCTCGTTTTTGAGCATCCATTCATCCATGGGCGAGCGCGGTCAGGCCTGCGCAATCATATTGTCCACATTCGCAAACTGGCGCGCTCGGAAGTCGGTACGTTTAGCGAGCATCTGCAGCGCCTCGACACCCAAAGCCGGATTTATCGCTTTGGAAATGCAGTCAACGACGCTTTTCTGGACGATTATGCCCACCGCGTCTTGCAAGGCGATGGCGTCGTCAAAGCCTGTTTCATCGACGGCGTGTGTCGTGGCGCAGGTGAAGCATTCCTGATCGATCATGGCGATTATGACGCTGAAGCGGCGTTTTCCGTTGAAAAACGCTGGCAGGGTTTTGGGCTCGGCACACTCTTGTTCACGCGGCTCGTTCGCTCCATCGTCAATCGCGGTGGCACACGCGTTTGCGTCATCTGCATGCGCAGCAACGGGCCGATGCGACGGATATCGGAAAAGATGGGCGGTGAACTGCGGATCATGCCCGACGGCATCATTGGCCACATTCGGCGCCCGGGCCTCACCTTGTGGTCGATCTCGCTGGAGGTCATCGAAGACGCAAGCTTCATGATGCTCGATGTCGATGGTAAGACCGGTGGCTGACGGCAGCCTCGTCAGTCGCCACCGGCATCGATCACGTCGGTGATCAGCGGCAAAAAGCGCTCAACCATCACCGTCGTCCCCGCCCCGTTTGGATGGATGCCGTCGGCGAGCATTTTGCCATCAACGGTGATCGCGCCGTCGAGAAAGAACGGGTAGAGCGGCACGTCGTGCTTTTCGGCAAGCTCTTCAAAGATCGGGTTGAAGGCCGATGCATAGTCATCCCCCATGTTGGGTGGCGCGAGGATGCCCGCCAAAATGACCGCGATATCGCGGGCTTTCAGCTGTGTGACCATGTCGTCGAGATTTTTACGGGTGATGGCGGGCGCGATGCCGCGCAGCGCGTCGTTGCCGCCAAGCTCCAAGATCACGATATCGGTTTCGTCGGGGACCGACCAATCGAGCCGGGCGAGCCCGCCGGAGGTTGTGTCACCCGACACGCCTGCGTTTTGCACCGCCACATCATACCCGCGTTGCTTCAACGCTGCTTCCAGCTTGTTGGGAAAGGCGTCTTGCGGCGGCAGTTGATATCCGGCCATCAGGCTGTCGCCGAAGCCCACAATGTTAACCGTCTCCGCCCAAGCTTGGACGCTGGCACATGCCAGCAGAAAACCGGAGACCGCGATTGCGCGTATGTTGACCATAGAAC
>JBCBHR010000351.1:0-2740 GCA_038525365.1 Pseudomonadota bacterium
CGAGCCAAGCCGTCTTCGCATTTTGCGTTTGCTGGCGACCGGCGACCTCACTGTCTCTGACCTCACCACGATCCTCGGCCAGTCGCAACCGCGCGTCTCGCGCCATCTGAAGCTGCTTGTGGAGCACGGCCTCATCCGCCGCTGGCAGGAGGGTTCATGGGCGTTCTTCCGCCTCTCGCGTGATCGTGACTATGGCGAGTTGGTGCTCTCGCTGTTGGAAACACTGGATCCAGTCGACGCCACGCTGCAGCGCGACGACGAGCGTCTGTCGGGCGTCAAGCACGAGCGCCAGCGCAAGGCGTCTGCATATTTTTCCGCCAATGCGCAGGCTTGGGACCAGATCCGCTCGCTCCACGCCCCCGATGTGGACGTGGAGCAGGCCCTCCTCAAAGCCGTCGGGGATGGACCCTTCCGCGCCATGCTCGATATCGGCACAGGCACGGGCCGTATGCTGGAACTCTTTGCGCCGCGCGCTGACACATCACTTGGCATCGACCGCAACCGTGACATGCTCTCCATCGCCCGCGCCAACATCGACCGTGCCAAACTTGACGGTGCCGAAGTGCGCCAAGCGGATGTGGGCAATCTGGATGTGGGGCGCGGCGTCTACGATCTTGTCGTGATCCACCAGGTGTTGCACTTCCTCGATGATCCGGGCGCGGCCATCAAAGAAGCAGTGCGGGCCTTGGCGCCCGGTGGGACGATTGCCATCGTGGATTTTGCCGTCCACGCCAATGATCGCCTGCGCGACGAGCACCAGCACCTGCGCCTCGGCTTTTCTGACGAGGTCATTCGCGATTGGTTCTTGGAGGCAGGCATCCACGATTTGTCTGTCCAGGCCGTTGAGCCCAATTCGGCATCGACTGGCGATGGCGAAGAGGCGCTTGTCGTCAAAATTTGGGTCGCCCGCGATCCGCGCATTGAAATCGCCGTGTCTGCGGCATCATCGGAGGTCGCGTGATGCGTACCAGCATGTTCTCCCGTACCCATGACGTGTCCGGCAATGACCTGCGCGTTTCGTTTGAGTTCTTTCCAGCCAAGAACGATGCGATGGAAGACACGCTCAATCAGACCATCGACAAACTGGCGCCACTGGCACCCGATTTTGTGTCCGTCACCTATGGGGCAGGCGGCTCCACCCGTGAACCCACCAAACGCACGCTCGCAAAGGCGCTGACCCATGGCGGCATGCAGGCAGCTGCGCACATCACATGCGTTGGCGCGTCGAAATCCGAAACCGACGCGGTCATCCGCGAGTTTGCCGGTCTCGGCATCAAGCGTTTCGTTGCGCTTCGCGGTGATCCCCAGACGGGCATTGGAACCAAGTACCAGCCCCATCCCGACGGTTATGAAAACGCGGCGGCCCTGGTTGCGGGCCTAAAAGCGTTTGCCGACTTTGAAGTCTCCGTTGCCGCGTATCCGGAAAAGCACCCTGAGAGCCCGGATTTCGCAACGGACATCGACATGCTCAAGCGCAAGGTCGACAACGGCGCATGTCGTGCGATCACGCAGTTCTTCTTCAACAACGACCACTACGAGCGCTATGTCGAGCGTGTGCGGGCCGCTGGCATCTATGTGCCAATCGTGCCGGGCATCCTGCCGATCCACAATTTCCAAGCCGTTGCGCGCTTCGCCGGTCGCTGCCAGGCATCCATTCCCGCATGGCTTGCGGATCGGTTTGCCGGCCTCGAACATGATCCCAAAACGCAAGCCCTTGTCGCATCAGCCGTTGCGGCCGAGCAGGTGCTTGATTTGATGGATCGAGGCGCGCGCGATTTCCACTTTTACACGATGAACCGCCCTGATCTCGTTTTCGCCATCTGCCACATGATCGGCCTGCGCGAGAGTGATCAGCCGGAAGACGTCGCAGCCTGAACTGTTCAACAATAGCGAACAGTCAGTCACCGCTTGCGGTGAACGATCAGTCGCCAATCTACTGTCTTCTCCTCCGAAGCGCCTGTGGCCATCTTCTGCGTCAACGCGCACCGCCATCTGGTGTGCTCAAAGGAGATTTCACCCATGGCCAACATCCTCTCAGTCCAATCCTCTGCCCGCGTGGAGGGCTCACACAGCCGCGCACTCAGCGCAAAACTGATGGACAAGCTTTCAACCGTTGGCGAGCACGCCGTCACGCACCGCGATCTCAACAAGCACTTGCCACTGCTCAATGAACAATGGCTCGGTGCCAATTGGACGCCCGCAGGCGAGCGATCGGCAGAGCAAAACGAAACGCTCCAACTGTCTTCGACGCTGATTGAAGAGGTCAAAGTCGCCGATGTGTTGGTGATTGGTGTGCCGATCTACAATTTTGCGGTGCCCGGCGCGCTGAAGGCGTGGATTGACCTGATCGCCCGCGCTGGTGAAACATTTCAATACTCCGAGCAGGGCCCGAAAGGCTTGCTGGAGGGCAAAAAGGCATATGTGGTCGTGGCGTCCGGTGGCGTGCCAATCGACAGCCCGGTTGATTTCGCCACGCCGTATATGCGCCAAATTTTGAACTTCATCGGCATCACGGACATCACCGTGATCGGTGCCGACGGTCTGGTGATGAACGAAGAAGCGGGCTTGAAAAAAGCCAGCGACGCTATCGCGCAATTGCCGCTCGCCGCCTGATCAAAACGATGGCAAGACGCAAAAATCCCGTCAACTGGCCTCAGTTGACGGGATTTCTATTTGAGATCAGGGAAGAATGCCAAAGACCAACGCGGCAATGAAAACGAACGCAGCACACACGAGCACG
>JBCBHR010000352.1:0-2713 GCA_038525365.1 Pseudomonadota bacterium
CGCGAAGTCGCACCACCAGCATCTTCACGGCTATGGTGCACGATGAGGCGATTGAATGGGTCGACGATAAGATAGTGATGAATGGACGGCACCCTGAAGTACTCGTCTTTTTTGATTGTTGTGTCGGTGTGGATGGTCGAAGGGGATAAGACCTCGACGACAATCACAGGATTGTCGATCACCACGGCATCTGGATCGGCAGGCGTGCACTGGACGGCCATATCCGGCTCGCGCACCGTATTGTCGTCAATGGCGATGCCAACACCGTCGAGCCACACTTCACACGATCCACCGCTTGCCTCAATGGCTGCATCAAATGCCCTCGACACCCGATACTTGTGCCGACCATGCCGGTTTGTCTCCGGAGACATCATGATGACTTCCCCCTCATGCAATTCAGAACGCATGTCGCTACCCTGATGCTGACACCAGTCCAAATACTGCTCGGTCGTCATTGATGTTTGCGGCATCGCACCCATAACTATCGGTCAACCTCACCGAACACCACGTCAAGCGATCCGAGCACAGCGGACACATCCGCCAGCATGTGACCGCGACACAGGAAATCCATGGCTTGCAGATGCGCATAACTCGGCGCGCGCAGCTTGCAGCGATACGGCTTGTTTGAGCCGTCGGACACGAGATAGACGCCAAACTCACCCTTCGGTGCTTCAACCGCAGCGTAGACTTCGCCTTCCGGCACTTTGTAGCCCTCGGTGTAGAGTTTGAAGTGATGGATCAGCGCTTCCATCGAGCGCTTCATCTCGCCACGCTTGGGCGGCACGACCTTGCCGTCCGTGTTGGAAAATGGCCCTTGGCCTTGTGACCCAAGCAATTTGTCAACGCACTGACGCATGATCAGCGCGGACTGACGCATCTCTTCCATGCGGATCAGATAGCGATCGTAGCAATCGCCATTTTTGCCGATTGGAATTTGGAATTCCATCTCGTCATAGCACTCATACGGCTGCGATTTACGCAGATCCCAGCGCGCACCCGAGCCGCGAACCATGACGCCCGAAAAGCCCCACTCCCACGCGTCATCCAGCTTGACCAAGCCGATATCGACATTGCGCTGCTTGAAGATGCGGTTGTCCGTCAAAAGACCATCGATCTCTTCGACGACATCCAGAAACGGATCGATCCACTCGCCGATGTCTTGGATGAGCGTTTCGGGCAGGTCCTGATGAACGCCGCCTGGGCGGAAGTAAGCCGCGTGCAAGCGCGCACCGCAGGCGCGCTCATAGAACACCATCAGCTTTTCACGCTCCTCAAAGCCCCAAACGATGGGAGTTAGAGCACCGACGTCAAGCGCCTGCGTACAGATGTTCATGAGATGGTTCAGGATGCGCCCGATTTCCGAATAGAGCACGCGGATCAGTTGGCCGCGTTTTGGAATTTCCAGTTCGAGCAGACGTTCCACCGCAAGCGCATAAGCATGCTCTTGGTTCATCGGCGACACGTAGTCGAGCCGGTCAAAATACGGCACAGCCTGCAGATAGGTCTTGTGTTCGATCAGCTTCTCGGTGCCGCGATGTAAAAGCCCGATATGCGGATCAACCCGCTCGCAGACCTCGCCGTCCAGCTCAAGCACCAGACGCAGAACCCCGTGCGCCGCCGGGTGCTGCGGGCCGAAGTTGATGTTGAAATTGCGGACGTTGTGTTCAGTCATTGGTGCGCCCCTTCGGAGCGGTGGTTGATCAATGGAGATTGGTGCTTGTTCACCCGGTTTTCTCGAGCGAACGCACATAGGTGACGAGACGCTTTCCCAGTCGCTCGGTTACGCTTAACACGCCCGCCGATATGTCTGGTTTCACAAAGCCCAATCTCGTCGACAGTTCGACCTGTGTTTCGAGTTCCTTCAATGAGCCCTGCGCGACACGCAAAAACGCGATGAACGGTTTGCGTTGCGCGCGGCCAAATCCCTCGGCGATATTTGATGGAATGGACACCGAAACCCGCCGCATCTGGCGCGTCAGACCCTGCTGCTCCGACGCCGGAAAGTCGGCGGTCATCGCGTACACCAACTCGGCGAGCGACATTGCCTCCCGCCAAACCGTCAGGTCGCGGTAGTCGCGAATGGTATTGCCGTCCTGCGCCATTCACCATTGCCCGCTCACCATTCACTCTTTCGCCTTTTCGTCGCCCGGCAGCACGTAGTCTGCGCCTTCCCAGGGGCTCAAAAAGTCGAAGTCCCGGAACTCCTGGCGCAGGTTCACTGGCTCGTAAACGACGCGCTTCACTTCATCGTCATAGCGGACCTCGTAAAATCCGGTCAGCGGAAAATCCTTGCGCAGCGGATAGCCGTCAAAACCGTAGTCGGTCAGCAGACGACGCAAATCGGGGTGACCTGTGAACAAGATGCCGTACATGTCATAAGCTTCGCGCTCAAACCAGTTTGCACCGGAAAACACATCGCACGCGCTTGCTACGGGCGTGTCTTCGTCAATCTGCACTTTCAGTCGAATACGCTGGTTCAGCTTCGGCGACATGAGATGGTAGACCACCTCGAAACGCTTCTCGCGCCCCGGATAATCCACACCGCAGATGTCGATGAGATTGACGAACTGCGCCTGCATGTCGTTGCGCAGCTTCGCCAGTGCCGACGTGATGTCGCCGACATCAACAATCAGGGTCAATTCGCCATAGGCAATGGCTGCTTGGTAGTCGATGCCGTCAAGCACATCTTCAATTGTTGTTTGAAGGTCTTCAA
>JBCBHR010000353.1:0-2712 GCA_038525365.1 Pseudomonadota bacterium
GGCTTTCAAAAAATTTGCAGATATTGATCTGGAAGATTATTTGGATAACGCCGATGCATTTTCGAGGAAAGTACAGTCGTTAGGCCTGCATGTTGCCACGGATGACGGATGGGACGACACTTTGGCCTTGAACCTGTCTGCCCCGTTCTTTCTCAGCAAGGCGATTGTCCCTGCAATGAAATTTAAAAAGTGGGGCCGGATCGTGAATTTCGCGAGCCTGCAAACGACCCGTGCCTTTCCGAGCGGTATCGCCTACGGGGCCAGCAAAGCCGGGGTTGGCCAACTGACACGGGCGATGGCGGAAGCGTGGTCGCGCTTCGGCATCACGGCGAATGCGATTGGTCCGGGGTTCTTCCCCACCGAACTCACCCAGGCCGTGTTTGACGACCCGGACCGCGCCGCACGCAACGCCGCCGCAACCTGTATCGGACGCAATGGGACGTTGGCGGATATTGATGGGCCAATGCTTTTTCTCTGCTCGGATGCCTCCTCCTATGTCACCGGACAGGTCCTGATGGTCGACGGGGGGTTCACTGCGAAATGACACCCCGGTACCACCCCTTATCGCAGTGGCTGGCGCACCCTGCCCGCCCCAAGCCTTAACGAAAGGTCAAAACGCAATGAGTATCGACAAACGGATCACGGATGATCTTGTCGCCAACGACGTCTCCTTCGTGACCACCGTGCCCTGCAAGCAATTGGCCGGTGTGATCGACGAGGTGGATCAGCGGGAAGAGATTTTCCACATCCCGTCCAACAAAGAAGACGAAGGCATGGGCCTGTGTGCCGGGGCCTGGATGGGCGGCAAGCGGCCCTGCATCATCATGCAGAACACGGCACTAGGCGTGACCGTCAACACGCTTGCGACGTTGACGCAATACTACGCCATGCCGCTGCCCATGATCATCTCATACCGCGGTGAATTGGGCGAACGCGTGGCGTGCCAAGTTGAGATGGCGGTGCACACCAAGGCTATCCTCGATCAACTGAACATTCAGACATATCACTTCCACACACCGTCGGATGTCGGCGAGTTGGACAGCATTCTCCACCACACTTTCATGAGCCGCAAGGCGACCGCCGTGCTCACTGACTCCAATTTCTGGGGAGGCTATTGATCATGATCCGCTCAGACATCATCCGCGAACTTGTACCCACGATCACTGACAGGCTAATCATCTCGAACATCGGTTTACCGAGCCAGGAGCTGCATATGCTCGATGACCAGCCGAGCAATTTCTACATGCTTGGCACAATGGGTCTCGCCTCATCGATTGGCCTTGGGCTTGCACTCACGCAGAAAGAAAAGGTTCTCGTCATCGACGGGGACGGCTCGATCCTGACCAATCTCGGAACGTTGCCGACCATCGCCAACAATCCGACGGCGAACCTGATCCTTTTCATCGTCGACAATGGGTCCTACGGCTCCACCGGCGACCAGCCGACCTACACCGGCAAGCGCACATCGCTTGCAAAGGTTGCCGAAGCCTGCGGTTGCGACAATGTCATCGAATGCCAGGCCGATGAGGCTGTGGGGGTCGTAAAGGCGGCGTTCGACAGCGATCAAATGACGATCATCGTGTGCAAATGCGAATCTGGAAACATCAAGGTTCCGGTCATCGAGTATGACGCACCGGTTATCCGCCACCGCTTCATGGAAGAGGTCAAACGGCGCAACGCATGATCCGTGATACAATCCAGCGGGCGCTGTTTCGCGCCCGCGCGATCCACAGTGCCGATGACGCCGCCGCCATCGCGCAGCGGCGTCTCCCGTCCATGGTTCTCGACTATGTGGACGGCGCAGCAGGCCAGGGAAATGGCGAAAGCGCCAATCGCAAAGCACTGCGTGACATCAGGCTGCAAACGCGCGTCCTGCGCAATGTGGCGGAGCGTGATCTCTCGCATTCGGTGTTTGGCAGGAAAACGGGCGTTCCATTCGGCATTGCACCGATGGGCTTTTGCAACATCGTCACCCACGGTGCCGACCTGATGCTGGCGCGCGCTGCCGCAAAACATAACTTCCCTGTCTGCGCATCGACCGTGGCGACAACCAGTCTTGAAGACATTGCCGAGGCCGCAAACGGGCATGCATGGTTTCAGCTCTATTATTCCGGCCGAGGTGAACTTACCGACATGCTGCTCGGTCGTGCAGAAGCGGCGGGGTATGACGTTCTCATCTTTACCGTCGATGTCCCGCTTGTCGGCAGGCGCGGGCGCGAATTGCGTCACGGCTTCAAGCTGCCATTCAAGCCATCGGCGGCACAGCTGATCGACTTTGCGCTGCATCCAAGATGGGCATTCAAAATGGCGATGGGCGGTCAGCCGTCGCTTGGCAATTTTGGTGGTCAGCATCCTGAGTTCGACCGCCACGCGACGCGCGCGCATGTCGATTTTGGCACCCTCAAGGCTGTCCGTGACCGGTGGAAGGGCAAGCTGGTCGTCAAAGGCGTGTTAAGCACCCAGGACGCCATTGCCATCAGGCAAACCGGCGCTGATGCAATCCAGGTGTCGAGCCACGGTGGCCGCCAGTTGGACAGCGCGCCGCTGCCCATCAATGCCCTGCCCGCGATCCGTAAAGCTCTCGGCGGCGACTACCCGATATTTTGTGATAGCGGCCTGCGCAGCGGAGAAGATATCATCAAGGCGCTCGGACGCGGCGCCGACTTCGCCTTTATGGGTCGCCCCTTCTTGCACGCGATTGCGGCAGGCGGT
>JBCBHR010000354.1:0-2705 GCA_038525365.1 Pseudomonadota bacterium
GATGATCGGCTGGATGCCTTCGGCGGAGGCTTTTTGCGCAAATTCCAAAGCGCCAAAGAGATTGTTGGTGTCGGTAACGGCGATGGCCGGAGCGCGGTTGTCCTTTGCCCAGCCGATCAGTTTTTTCAGCGGCAGTGCGCCTTCCAAAAGGGAGTAGGCGCTGTGCGTACGCAGGTGGATAAATGCACCCGCACCATTTTCCGCTGTTGTCATCGGTGCCGCCCACTCGCTCTTCATCAAAACAAAGACGCGGAATCATGGCCGCGTTTCCGTCATCGTGAAGAGCAGCCGCAAGTGTGTCCAGCGGCCATGGCGGCAATCCCCGCTTTCCCCGTTAGGCGAGGAAGCTGAGGCACATTGTTAGTGCTGCCACAAATGTCGCAACAGAGACGAAAGAAGCAAAATCACGCGCCAGATCAACCATCGGAATATTCTCCTATTCAGATTCTGATCGCGTTATGTTCTATTTTCATTCCGCCATCAAGTGGCAGAACGAAAAAAGAACATGCGGGCATGAACAGGGTTTACGAGCCGTTAAAGCGCTAAAGCGTTGTCGGCACCAATTGGCCATCAGACAGCGTCACCACGCGATCCATGCGAGCGGCGATGGTATGATTGTGAGTGGCAATCAGCGTTGACAACCCGGATTGGCGAACGAGCGCCTGCAGCGCGTCGAAGACATAAGCGGACGTTTCGGGATCAAGGTTCCCGGTTGGCTCATCAGCCAAGAGGATCCGCGGTGCGTTGGCCACCGCACGTGCGATTGCGACGCGCTGTTGTTCGCCGCCGGACAGTTCGGCCGGGCGATGACTGGCGCGCTTGCCGATCCGCATGTAATCAAGCAGTGCCTGCGCCCGCGTCTGCGCCTCACGCCACGCCACGCCGCAGATCATTTGCGGGATCATGACGTTTTCGATTGCGGAGAACTCCGGCAAGAGATGGTGAAACTGGTAGACATAGCCAATGTCGTTGCGACGGCGTGCGGTGCGCTTGGCATCATCAAAATGGCCACAGGGCACGCCGCCGATCAAAACGTCACCTTCATCGGGACGTTCCAACAACCCTGCCGTGTGCAGCAGTGTTGATTTGCCAGCGCCCGACGGAGCAACGAGCGCGACCATCTCACCTGAGCGGATGTCTATGTCGGCGCCGCGCAGCACCTCCAGCTTTCGGTCGGCCTCATGGTAGGCGCGATGAATGTTTTTCAATTCCAGTGCCGGGTGTCCGGCCGTGTCTGCGGCTGCTGCGGCGTGCGCCATCATTCATACCTCAGCGCTTCGACCGGATCGAGCCGCGCCGCCCGCATGGCGGGCAGGATAGCAGCGAGGAAGGATAGCCCCAACGCAAGGCAGACCGCAGCAAACGTCTCCCATGCGTCCATACGCGCCGGGATATCGGTGATGAAGCGAACCGTCGGGTCCCACACTTCGGTGCCCGACACCCAGTTCATGAATTGTTGGATGCCCCTAATGTTCCAGCAGACGAGCACACCGAGCAAAAAGCCTGCCAATGTGCCCACAGCGCCAACACCGGTGCCTGCCATGATGAATATGCGCAAAATTGCACCTTGCGTTGCACCCATTGTGCGAAGAATGGCTATGCCCCTGCCCTTTTCTTTCACGAGCATGATGAGAGACGAAATGATGTTGAGCGACGCGACAATCACCACAATCGACAGGATCAGGAACATGGCATTGCGCTCAATGACCAGGGCCGAGAAGAACGCCCTGTTGCGCTGTCGCCAGTCAGTTGCAAAGTGCGGACGCCCAATCGCCTCTTCTATGCCCGGTCGCAACGCATCGACGGCATCGGGATCATCGATGAAGACCTCGATCAGTTGCACAATGCCTTCCTGATTGAAGTACAGCTGCGCTTCTTCCAGCGGCATGAACACGATGGACGTATCGTACTCCGACATGCCCATGTCGAAGATGGCGGTTACCTCATAGGATTTCACCCGTGGCGTCGTACCAAAAGGTGTCACGTCTCCTTCAGGCGAAACGAGTGTGATGTCTTCGCCTGCGATCAGCCCGAGATTTGAGGCCATGCGGTGGCCAATCGCCACGCCCTCCCCCTCGCGGAAACGCGCAATAGTGCCCTCGACAATGTTGCCGGAGACCGATGTCAGTCGCTCAAAATCGCTTATGCGCACACCGCGCACGAAAGCGCCTGAGCCCGCGCCCACCGCACCCGACACAAGCGCCTGGCCCTCCACGAGCGGGACGGCCTTGATGACCCCCGGCGCGCCCTCGACGCGCGCAGCGACCTCTTCGTAGTCGTCAAGCGGACGCTCAATCGGGGACACGAAAATATGGCCGTTTAACCCAAGGATGCGGTCCAACAATTCGCCCCGGAAGCCATTCATCACCGCCATGACGATGATCAACGCCGCAACCCCGAGTGTCACTCCAACAAGGGAGATGACGGTTACGATGGACACAGCCGCTTCTTTGCGGCGCGGGCGCAGATAACGCCAGGCGACCATACGCTCATAGCTGCCAAACGGCGACGCGCCGGCCGCATCCGTGCGGTCGGGTGCGGAGGCCATCAGCGTGTCGGCGATGTCAGCGTCTGCGCTCATGAAACTGGTGGGAGCCTCAGTGTTGTTGTCATACGTGTTGCGAGTGGATGGATCGGGCTACTCGCCTTTGATAGCGGCGATGACGTGGCCGATGGCAGCGTCGATTGGTATTTCGGTTTTTTCG
>JBCBHR010000355.1:0-2695 GCA_038525365.1 Pseudomonadota bacterium
GACGTCGGCGCTCGACTCAGAGATTGAAGCGGCCATTCAGGACAATCTTGCGGGGTTGATGGAGGGCAAAACCGTGCTCGCCATAGCGCACCGGCTCTCAACAATTGCCGCGCTGGATCGCCTCGTTGTCATCGACAAGGGCCGCATCGTGCAAGAGGGGACGCATGATGAACTCCTGCGCGACCATGGCGGCCTCTATGCGCGCCTTTGGTCAAGGCAGTCCGGCGGGTTCTTGCCCATGGCGGAGGCTGCGGAGTGAGGCAAACGTCGGAAGAGACGATTGAGCTTCACAGCCCAGCGCCAGTGGAATTGATGGACCTTTTGCATGACCAGTTGGCGCAAGCGGGTCAGAGCTTGAGAAGCGACGAGATGATCAGTTTCTTAGCCGAAGCGCGGAGCAACCGCGAAGAGGTTGTTGGTGCCATCAAAGGTGAGATCGCCTTTACCTCCCTGCATGTGAGCGAACTCTGGGTGAAGCAGACGCATCGCGGTACCGGTTTGGGAACTAAGCTGCTGATGAGAGCAGAAGCGTTCGCTTTGCAAAAGGACTGCGACCGAATTCACTTGGAAACGCGGAACATCGGGGCACGCAAGCTTTACGAGAAGCTTGGATACACGGTCTTTGGCACGCTGGATAACTACAATGGCAGCCAGGATTTCTGGTATTTGACCAAGGCACTTTGAGTTCCGCGACACCTTGTCGTCATGCCATTGTCTAGTCTGGACTTTCACACACCTTGGGCGTAGCACGCGAGCGGATTTTAGGCTCGCTCTCGCGGCCAATTGTATGCATTTGAGAGGTAGATCCGTGTCAGATACCACGCACGAACCCGAAGGTGACATGCCGACCCGGCGTGACTTCATTTATGTGGCAACCGGCATGATGGCGGCGGTGGGCGCGGTTGGCGTCGCCTGGCCGTTTGTTGCGTCCATGGCGCCAGATGCGGACGTTCTCGCAGCCGGGCAGCCGGTCTCGCTCGATGTTTCAACGGTGGAGCCGGGTGCAACGATCACGGTGACATGGCGCGGAAAGCCCTATTTTGTGCGCCATCTAACCGAAACCGAAGTTGCCGCTGCCGGCACACTTGGTGAAGGCGATATGAAGGATTTTGCGCCTGTGCCGGAACGCATTGGTGGACCAGACGGTGCGGCAACATGGGCCATCGTTGGTGCAAACTGCACGCACCTTGGTTGCGTACCTAATATTGTAGATGCAGAGCCGGAAGGTTGGTTCTGCCCATGCCATGGGTCGGTCTTCGATATGACCGGTCGGATTTTGCGTGGGCCAGCCGCAACCAACCTGCCCCTGCCGCCTTACGTTTTCGCAGATGAATCGACTTTGATCATCGGAACTGACCAAGCATAGGACAAGACGATATGAGCCATCTTGAACAGCATGGGACGTACACCCCAACAACGGGCTTCGGAAAATGGATGGACGCGCGGCTTCCGCTGCCGCGTCTCATGTACGACTCGTTTGTTGCATATCCGGTCCCGCGCAATCTGAACTACGCCTACACGTTCGGCGGCATGCTCTCATTCATGCTGATCGTGCAAATCTTGACAGGCGTGTTCCTCGCGATGCACTATGTGGCGTCCACGCAGCTGGCGTTTGGTTCCGTTGAGCACATCATGCGCGACGTGAACTACGGATGGCTGATGCGCTACATGCACGCCAATGGTGCGTCGTTCTTCTTCATTGCTGTTTATCTGCACATCTTCCGCGGCATGTATTACGGCTCATACAAGGCGCCGCGCGAACTGCTTTGGATCCTCGGCTGCATCATCTTCCTGTTGATGATGGCGACCGCGTTCATGGGGTACGTTCTGCCATGGGGACAAATGTCCTTCTGGGGTGCGACGGTTATCACTGGCTTCTTCACCGCCTTCCCGGTCGTGGGTGAGCCGATCCAGCAATTGCTGCTTGGCGGCTTTGCTGTCGATAACGCAACGCTTAACCGGTTCTACTCGCTCCACTACCTGCTGCCATTCATGATTGCCGGTGTTGTGATCCTGCACATTTGGGCGCTGCACGTGACCGGTCAGACGAACCCGACTGGCATTGAGCCGAAGTCGAAGACTGACACAGTGCCGTTCACGCCATTTGCAACCATCAAAGATGCGTTTGCGCTCTGCGTCTTCTTTGCGGTCTTCGCCTACTTCATTTTCTACATCCCGAACTATCTGGGTCATGCCGACAACTACAGTCCCGCTGACTCGCAGGTGACACCGGCGCACATCGTGCCGGAGTGGTACTTCCTGCCGTTCTACGCGATCTTGCGGGCGATCACGTTTGACATTGGTCCGATCACCTCAAAACTCGGCGGTGTTCTGGCGATGTTTGCGGCGATTGCGGTTCTGTTCATCCTGCCATGGTTGGACACATCAAAAGTGCGTTCGGCTGTGTATCGCCCGCTTTACAAAATCTTCTTCTGGCTTTTCGTCGCCAACGCGCTCTTCCTCGGATGGCTTGGCGCGAAACCTGCGGAAGGCATCTACCTTCCGCTGACACAGGCCTCCACGGCATTCTACTTTGGCTTCTTCCTGATCATCCTGCCTCTGCTGGGGCTCATCGAAAAGCCACGCCGTCTGCCGAATTCCATTACGGAATCGGTGCTTGGCAAGGCGAAAGCCGTGGCGAGCGGTGGCGGCGCTGCCCAACCCGTCGGCGCGGCCGCTGCACCCGACAAGAAAG
>JBCBHR010000356.1:0-2686 GCA_038525365.1 Pseudomonadota bacterium
AGCTGCCACGGAAAGCGCAGAGGCCACGATGAAGCGTACGGCGGTGTTTGCGTCCAACACGTCCACCATCCCGATCACGGATCTGGCGAAAAACTCGGTGCGCCCCAAAAACTTCATCGGCATCCACTTCTTCTCGCCCGTCGACAAGATGATGTTGGTGGAGGTCATCCTCGGCAAACGCACATCCGACAAGGCGCTCGCCGTTGCGCTCGACTATGTGCGCGCGATCAAAAAAACGCCGATTGTCGTGAAAGACACACGCGGCTTTTACGTCAACCGCTGCGTCCTGCAGTACATGTCGGAAGCCTACAACATGCTGACCGAAGGCGTGCCACCGGTGATGATCGAAAACGCCGCCAAGATGGCGGGCATGCCGGTCGGGCCGCTTGCGCTCAATGATGAGACGGCCATTGATCTCAGCCAGAAAATCCTTGCGCAAACCGTGCGCGATTTGGGCGAAGGCATCGTCAAGCCGGAGCATGTCGAGCTCGTGAACACCATGGTCGACACGCACGACCGCAAAGGCCGGAAGAACGGCAAGGGCTTTTATGATTATCCAGCCAAACCCGCCAAGAAGCATATCTGGCCGGGCTTGAAAGACATGTATCCCCAGCAGGATGCCGACAGTGTTGATTTCGAAGAGCTCAAGCAGCGCTTCCTCGTCATCATTGCGCTGGAGGCGGCGCGTGTGATGGGCGAAGGCCATGTGACCGACCCGCGCGAAGCCGATGTCGGCTCAATCTTGGCATTCGGCTTTGCGCCCTACACCGGCGGCACGCTTTCCTACATCGACAATATGGGGGTTGCGGAGTTCGTCGCCGTCGCCAAGAGGCTGCAGAAGAAATATGGGGCGCAATACAAGGTGCCACGCATTCTCACAGACATGGCCAAGACAGGCGAAACGTTCTACGAGCGTTTCAACCCATACCCCGAGTTGGAGAAGGCAAACGCCGCCTGACGCGGCGCTTCAAAAAAAGAGATACCCCAGAGCAGGGGAACCCGAACCCGGTCACCGCATGCATGTGTGGTGGCCGGGTTTTTTCGTAGTCAGTGCGCACGACTTTGGTTTCATGCCGAACGGCACCATCCATGACAAAAATCAAATCGTCGAAGCGCACCGCGCGGTAATGGTGGAGATCGGTATGCCTCTATGTGGTGCGACAGTTTAAAAGAGCGCGCACCATCGTGGACGAAAGTCCAACTGAATTGTCCGGCGGGAGACACGGGCAGATTGCGGTGAGGAGCCGAGTTCATCGTCGCGCCCGGTCGATTTTGACTGGGTCATAAGCCCACCGAGGCACATTGCGTGCCATCAGTCGGGGAGGAAAAAATGTCACCCGCACTCAGCTTCGTTCTGGCGTTGCTGCCAATCGCGACAGTGTTCTTGCTGCTTGTGGTTTTGGCGCGCTCCGCCAAATTATCCATGGCCGTCGCCTATGTCGTCACGGCGTTGACGGCGCTCTTCATGTGGGGCACGGCGCCCAACGTGGTCGCTGGCGCCACGGTCAACGGCCTGCTCACCGCTGTCAGCCTTCTCTTCATTGTGTTTGGCGCAATTTTGTTGCTCTACACGCTGGAAGAAAGCGGCGGCATCCGATCCATCCGAATGGGCTTTTCGCGCATTTCGCCCGACAGGCGGATTCAGGCCATCATCATCGCCTGGCTGTTCGGGTCGCTCATTGAGGGCGCATCCGGCTTCGGCACGCCTGCGGCGATTGCGGCGCCGCTGCTTGTTGCCATAGGCTTCCCGGCCATGGCGGCCGTTATGATCGCGCTCATTATCCAATCCACACCGGTTTCGTTTGGTGCCGTTGGAACGCCGATCCTCGTTGGTGTGCGCACCGGTATCGTCGATCAGCCGCTGGTTGAGAGCACAATCGCTCCGGTCACCTTCATCGAATACCTCATGAGCATCGCCAGCAACGTTGCGATGGTTCACGCCATGATCGGCGTGCTCATCCCGCTTGTGATGGTGGCCATGCTGACGCGTTTCTTCGGGCCGAACCGCTCGTTTCGCGAAGGTCTGGCCGCTTGGCCATTTGCGATCTTTGCCGGTCTTGCGTTCACCGTGCCGTACTATCTTATCGCGACGCTGCTCGGCCCTGAGTTCCCGTCGCTGGTCGGTGGTATCATTGGTCTGGCAATTGTGATCCCGGCTGCTCGCCGCGGGTTCCTGCTTCCCAAAGACACGTTCCAGTTTGAAGCGCGCGGCGCTTGGGACGCGAAGTGGAATGGTGATGCGCATCGTGATGATGCCGTAGACGCCGAGCCTGAGGGTGCAATAATGGGGACCGTCCGCGCTTGGCTGCCCTATGCTCTGGTGGTTGTGCTGCTCGTCATGACCCGTACGATCCCCGAGATCAAAGCGCTGCTCGTGTCGCCTTGGGTGACGTTTGCGATGAGCGATCTCTTCGGTTCTGGCATCGGCGTCTCGATCAAGCCGCTCTATCTGCCGGGCTCTATCCTGATCGCAGCATCGCTGTTCACGATCTTCATCCACCGCATGCCGATGAAGAGCTATGGCAACGCGTTGAACGCTTCGGTCAAAACGATGCTGAAGGCCGCACCTGCGCTTCTTCTGGCTGTGCCGATGGTCAAGGTGTTCCTGAACTCTGCATCGCCGGTCAGTGAGGATACTCCCTCCGCTAGTACGATCGGCATGGATGCCATTTCCGGTGATGCAGAG
>JBCBHR010000357.1:0-2685 GCA_038525365.1 Pseudomonadota bacterium
TGCGTAAGGCGTTGTCCAATCGGTCACCGCGCTTGCCATGGCAGCATCGTCGTCAAAGTCGATGTCGGCTGGCGGGACTGCCATATCGAGATAGACTTTGTCGCAGAAAACCTCGGACTCGCCGGTATCGGCCAGAATGATGAACTCGTGGCTCAGGTCACCACCAATCGGACCCGTGTCCGCCCGCATGGGTATGGCTTTCAGGCCCAATCGTTCAAATGTGCGCAGATACGCAACAAACATGCGATTGTAGGCCGCCTTCGCCCCTTCGTAATCGAGATCAAACGAATAGGCGTCCTTCATCAGGAACTCACGACCGCGCATCACGCCAAACCGCGGACGGACCTCGTCACGAAACTTCCACTGTATGTGATAAAGGTTGAGCGGCAGGTCTTTGTAGGACCGCACATAGGACCGAAAGATTTCAGTGACCATCTCTTCATTGGTCGGACCATAAAGCAGATCGCGCTCGTGGCGATCGGCGATGCGCAGCATTTCCTTACCATAGTCGTCATAGCGACCGCTCTCACGCCACAGATCGGCAGGCTGGATCGTGGGCATGAGGATCTCATTGGCCCCTGCCCGGTTCTGCTCTTCGCGAATGATTGTGTTGATCTTTTCCAAGACTTTTTTGCCCAGTGGCAGCCATGAATAGATGCCCGCCGCCTGTTGTCGGATCATGCCTGCGCGCAGCATCAGCCGGTGCGAAGCAATCTCCGCCTCTTTGGGATTTTCCTTTAGAATTGGGAGAAAATATTTCGAGAGGCGCATGGTCAGTCCGGTCGATCTGCGAGGGCGCAGACTCACCAAAACCGGTCTGCCAGTCACCCTTAGTCAGGGATGCCAATGAAGGAAAGTGGCTTGTCTTTAACGCATTCGACTTTCGTCTCAACGCGCTAGGCATCTTCAAAATGAACCGATTTTTATATGCCATTTTCACAATTGCGGGATGACAAGCATGTAACAGCTTGTTATCAGTTGATCGTTGTCAAAAAGACGCACTGTCGACTGACAACACGACGGGTCAAAGTCTTGGGAGGATGTTGATTTTGCAGCGCTTTTTAAGCTGCTGCCCCCGACGCGGTGAAGGGGAAAAATCAAGCCCGTCATGAAATGGCAGAACGCAAGTTCTGCCATTTCTTTTTGTGCGCCGCACTATCTTCGTTGTGCGCTGCGCTATTTTTCAGAAAAGTCAGGCACGATGCGCGGGATGTCATCAACACCCCAACCCTGCACAATCGTTACCCAATAAAAAATCGCAAAAACGATGCTTGCAACGAGCGTGGTAAGCAGCGCTTTACGGCCAAGCTGCGGTCGGATCGGTGCACCGGTTTCCGTGCCAAGGATGACATCGCTCTCTTCGGCCTGGCTGCGCACGCCAAGCGGCAAAATTGCAAACAGCGTGACCCACCAGATGATGAAGTAAATCGCGAACGCGGACAGAAGGCTCATGGCTCAGACCTGCTCCAGCTCGATCAAAGTGCCGTCAAAGTCCTTGGGATGAAGGAACAGAACAGGCTTACCGTGGGCACCGATTTTTGGCTCACCGTCGCCCAACACGCGTGCGCCTTTGCTGACGAGATGGTCACGCGCGGCACTGATATCATCAACCTCGTAACACATGTGGTGCATGCCGCCGGACGGGTTCTTGTCAAGAAAAGCAGCGATCGGCGATGCTTCGCCCAATGGCTCCAACAACTCGGTTTTGGTGTTGCCGACATCGACGAAAACCACCGTCACGCCATGCTCCGGCAGCGCTTGAGGCTCAGTCACAGTCGCACCCAGCATATCGCGATATTTGGCTGTCGCCGAGGCGAGGTGGGGAACGGCAAGGGCCACGTGGTTTAAGCGTCCAATCATCGCGCAGACCTATACCCGATCGACCATGACGGTGGTTAGCGGCTTTTTGCCCCACAGATCACGGGCTTTGGCACGCACGGCGCGGGACACGCCATCCTCAACCATGTCCAAGTCCTTTCGGCGGCCACGCGGCATGCTGTCGACAGCGCCAACAATTGCCTCGTAAATCTGATCCTCAATGTCTTCGCCACGTTCATCCTTGAGCGGAATACCAATGGCAACCACCTGCGGTTCGCTGGCGATTTCGAGGTGCTTGTCAAGGATGATGCAGACCGAGACATGGCCTGCAAACGACAATCGTCGCCGTTCTGCCACACCTGTTTGGGTCTCATCGCCGATGATCGCGCCATCCTTGTATATCTGGCCGTGTGGCACATCCCCGACGATCTCGGGCCGGCCCGGCGCGAGTTTTACAAGATCACCATTGCGCGCATCCATCACGTCAGGAACTTGCGCCTCTCGCATTAGCTTGGCATGCGCTGACAGATGCGCCGCCTCGCCATGCACCGGTATGCCGATCTGCGGGCGCGTCCACTGATACATCTCGCGCAGTTCCGCGCGGCGCGGATGGCCAGACACATGCACCAGCGCGTCACTGTCCTCGATCACCTCAATACCCATATCGATGAGCCGGTTCTTGGTTTCGAGAATGGCTTTTTCGTTGCCGGGGATCGTGCGCGACGAATAGACGACCGTGTCGCCTGCGGTCAGTGCCACGTCACGCATCTCGTCGCGGCCAAGCTTGGCCAGCGCCGCGCGCGGCTCTCCCTGCGAACCGGTCAAGATGATAACAACCTTGTCGCGTGCGATGTAGCCGAATTCCTC
>JBCBHR010000358.1:0-2642 GCA_038525365.1 Pseudomonadota bacterium
TTGCGCGAAGTGTTGAGCCGGTGGATGTAATATCCACAATGATGTCGGCCTGGCCCGTTGCAGGCGCGCCTTCGGTCGCGCCGAAGCTCTCAATGATGCGATAAAGCTGAATGCCGTGCCGCTCGGAAAAGTGCTTTTGCGTCAAACGCCAGTACTTCGTGGCGATGCGCAGCCGCCGCCCATGCTTGGCGCGAAAGCCCGCGGCGACTTCGCCGAGATCAGCCATCGTGGACACATCATACCAAGCCTCCGGTACGGCAACCACGACATCGGCGTGGCCGAAACCCAGTTGCGCGATACGCGTCATCACCTGCTCGCTGTCCACCACGCTTTCACGCACAAGGTCTTCACCGGTAATCCCGGCATCGACATTGCCGAGCGCAAGTTCGCGTGCGATTTCGGAGGCCGACAGAAACGCCACATCAATGTCTGTGCGGCCCTCAATATGCGTGCGATAGGCACGCGGATCGTCCGGCGTGACGACGTTTAGTCCGGCTATGGCAAGCCGATCCAATGTGTGTTCACGCAGCCGACCTTTGGACGGAATGGCAAGGGTGGCTGTCATGCGCCCTCTCCCAATCGGTCCAGCCAAATGGAAAACCCGACACCGGGAATCGTTTCGTCCGCGCCCAGCATTTCCATCAGCCCGTCATAGCGCCCGCCACCGACAAGCACGAGACCGGCATCATCGCGGACCTCGAAGACAAGGCCGGTGTAATAATCGAGGGCACGACCGAAAGACGCAGCGTATCGCATGGTTGCGATGTCTGTCTCAGCGGCGAGCGCATCCATCCGCGCGCTGAATTGTGCGATGACGCCATCAATGGAGATGTCTGCCGCGTCACAAAATCCGGCGAGCGCCGAGCGCGCGTCACCAAGCGGAACATCAATCGCCAAAAACGCCTCAAGTTGCGCCACACGCTCCGGCGCGGCGGCATGGCTGGCGTCAGCATGTTTGGCAATAAGGCGCTTTGCGATGTCGAGCGCAGTGCGGCCACCGGCGAGCGGCAGATTGGCCTTGCCCATGTCGGCGGCGATGGCAGCAGCAAGCGCGTCGCGATCACCCTTTGCTGCCAGTGACGCGATGTGGTCCGGCAATGCGGGCGGTTGAGCGGGGCTGGCGAGCGCTGCCAATTGCTGCGTCATGGCCTCACCGTCGCCGAACGCATCGGCCAAACGCACCCGCCAACCCGATGGCAGGTCGAGCGCGCGCAGCACCGCGTCGAAGATCGCCTGATCGCCGAGCGTCACGGTTCGGGTGGCTGACGGTGCGAGTTCGGCCAGCAGATCGGTTGCATCGCAGATCGCGCGAGCGTCGGCAGCGATCGTGTCGTGATCGCCGATGTCTTCAATGCCCGCCTGCAAAAACTCGATGCCTTCGGCGCGTGCCTGACGAAAAACCTCCCCGACATAGCCGTAGCGGGCTGATGATTGCTGCGTCGCCAAATGCTCCAAGCAAACCGGGATCGTGAACTCCGGGCGCAGGCACATGTTTGCACCGTTTGTGCCCTGCGCCATGAAGATGCGGCGGCGCAACTCGTCACCGGCGGTGTCGAGAAACGGCTCGGCTGGCTGCAGCACCGGCACAACGGCCAGCGGCGCACCGCGCGCGCCAAGCATCGCTTCAATCCGCGCCTTGGCGTTGTGGGAATTCAGTTCAGTCATGCAGCGGTGCGCTTAGCGGAAAATGTGCGCGATAACAGCCCCAAGAAGATCGAAATTGCGCGATTGGTTGAGCGCAACTTTAAGCGATGTTTCCTAGCTTTTGGCCAGCTGACACTTGGCAGGAGAAACAATCATGGGCGCTTGGAGCAACACATCATTTGGCAACGACACAGCGATGGACTGGGTGGTGGCCGTCTCCGATGTCCAAGCCGTCGCACATCTTTTGGCCGTTGCACGTGACGCCACGCGCGAATTGGATGCGGACCTTGCAAGCGAGATGATCGCGGCCGCCGAACTGGTAAGCGCAATGTTGGGTCGTAACGTACCGGACATGCCGGAAGAAGCCACGGAGCTGGCGGCGAAATTTGGGGCACCCGATGATGCGCTCTTGCGGGACGCGGTGCATGCGGTGAGCCGAGCACGCACTGACTCTGAGTTGGCAGAATTGTGGGCCGACGAAGAGGACGAGCATGCCGAATGGCTTAGGGAGACAGATGCACTTTTGGCTCGCCTCGACCCGTCCAAGCTCTACGAGCAACCGCCACAAGCAAAAGAGCCGGAATTGCCGGACGATTTTTTGGGCCACTGCATGTTCTGCTACGGCGTGGTCACCGAGGGTGATGGCTTGAAACTCCAAGTCGGCGTGGGTTCAGGCATCGAGATGTCGGTCACGCCGCACCGCGCGTGCGTGGAACGCGAGCTCAAAGGCCCGCACTGGAACGAGGACGGCACGGCGACCGATGGCGTGCTGAAGCAGCTTTTCGGCGAAGACGACGAGGGCCTGTGAGCTAGTGCGATTGCGCCGCCAGCAGTTTTTTCACGTCGGCCACCAAGTCCACCTCGGCGATCTCGAATTGGCCTGGGCGGGCCTCGCGGTATTCCTCGTTTGACTGGATGGCAGCGGCCTGTGCCCTGCCCTCGATCATGTCCTTGATCTGGACGACACCCTTTTCGCGCTCGTCTGAGCCTTGGATGAT
>JBCBHR010000359.1:0-2638 GCA_038525365.1 Pseudomonadota bacterium
AATCTTTGCGCCTTCCAGATGGCTGTATGCGCGGATGCGGGTGCCTGCACCTACGCTAACGTCCGGCCCGAAAAACACCTGCGGTTCCAGGACGACGCCGGGCGCGAGATGTGTGTCATGGTGAAGGAAAACAGTCTCCGGTGCCTGCATCGACACGCCTGCAAGCATCATTGTGCGCCGTTGCCGCTCCTGCCAGAGGCTTTCCGCTTGCGCGAGTTCCACGCGCGTGTTCACACCAAGAACATGCTCTTCGGGCGCTTCGATGGCGGTCACGGTAAGCCCCAAAGAGCGGGCAACCTCAACCGCATCGGTCATGTAAAATTCACCCTTGGCATTGTCGTTGCCAATGCGATCAATCAGCTTCCCGATCATGGACCCGTTGAATGCCATGAGCCCGCCATTGCAGAACGTCACCTTGCGTTCGTCCTCAGTGGCATCCTTGTGTTCGCGGATCGCAATCAACTGCCCGTCGGCTTCAAGCAGGCGGCCATAGCCGGTCGGATCAGCGGGGCGGAAGCCGACAACACACACCGCACTTCCCGCAGCAAGTTCCGCACGCGCCTTCTCCAGCGTTTCCGGCAACACCAAGGGCGTGTCACCAAAGAGCACAAGAACGTCGTCATAACCTTTGTCGATTGCAACGCGTGCCGCGTTTACCGCATCGGCCGTGCCCATTTGCTTTTCCTGAACGTGAAAGGTTGCGTCGACGCCTGCCTTTGCCAACGTGTCACGCACAAGGTCACCGCCATGCCCGATCACGATTGCCGTTGCCGAACTGCCTGCCATGTCTGCGCAGCGGCTGACATGGGCGACCATAGGCAAGCCACCAACCGGATGCAGCACTTTGGGGACATTGGATTTCATCCGCGTGCCCTGCCCTGCGGCAAGGATGATTGTGAGGCAGCTTCGGCTCATGGTTCCGTCCCGTTTTCGATGCGCGTCGCGCGTCTGTCCGTAATGGGATTCCCCGATAAGCGCCAGCGCTTGCACCTGCCGGTTGGGCCGTTTAGGGCCGCGCGATGAGCCATCCACAAACGCCCGCCGTCACCCCGACATCGCCCGTACCATATCTGGTGATGCTGGCGACCGCGCTATGCTTTTCGACCAACATTATCTTTGGCCGCTACGTGGCGCCAGAAACCCATCCATTCGTGCTGGCGTTCATGCGCTGGGCCGTCGTCGCGTTAATATTGGCGCCATTTGCGCTTCGCAAACCGTCGGCAGCCGCGCGATTGGTGCGCGAGAACTGGCCACTCTTCATTGTGCTCGGCGTCTTGGGCATGGGTGTCAGCGGCGGCGGGGTCTATCTTGGCCTGCAAATGACGACGGCGACAAACGCGACGCTTATTTACTCGGTCGCGCCGGTTTTGATCATCCTGCTGGAGCGCTTGTTCAAGGGCCGCGACATCGCCTGGCGCGAAGTGATCGGTATGGTGGTCGCATTCATCGGGGTTGCAACCATCGTGCTGAAAGGTGACATCGCCACGATGTTTGCGGTCAGGTTCAACCCGGGCGATCTCCTGATCGCGGCGGCGACACTGTCTTGGGCGCTCTACTCCATTTTGTTCCGCTCGCCGCGCTTGGCCGGATCCAATGCGATGACAGTCTTTTGCGTGATCGCCGCTTTTGGCGCACTTGCAAACCTCCCCTTCGCCATCCCTGCGCTCACGGCGGGCGAAGGTGTCCCGCAAAGCGCGGCGGGCTGGCGTGCCGTGGCGGGCATTGTGATAATCTCGTCGCTGATCGCGTTTTCCGGCTACCAATTTGGCGTTCGCCAGCTGGGCGCATCGATTGCCGGATTGTTCATGTTCCTGATGACACCGTTTGGCGTCCTGCTTGCCGTCACGTTTCTCGGCGAGACCCTTGCGCGCTATCAGGTCATCGCCGTGATTGCTGTGATGGTGGGGGTTGCGACGGCCACGTTTCCAAAGTCCTTGCTGCGAGCACGCGCAAGCTAATCAGCCAAGCGTTCCAAGAACAGGAAAGCGCTCCAGCAGGAAAAACGCCATCCGCTCCATGCCGCCGGTGAGGAAGAGGATACCGGCCAGCACAAGCAATCCGCCAATAACCTTTTCAACCATGCCCAGATGCATGCGGAACCGCTGCAGAAAACTCATGAATGCGCCGGAAAACATCGCGGCAATCAGGAATGGAATGCCCAGCCCCGCCGAATAGGTCGCCAGCAAGGCAGCGCCCTCACCCACACTGTCGCGTGAGCCTGCCATGGTCAGGATCGGGCCCAGCACAGGCCCAATGCAGGGCGTCCAGCCAAACGCAAACGCCAAGCCCATCACATATGATGCCACGGGGCTCGCCGGTGCACCCTGTGCTTGGAAGCGTGCTTCCCGGCTGAACATCGAGATGCGCAAAAGCCCCAAGAAGTTGAGGCCCATCAATATGATCACAACGCCTGCAGCCATGGCGAGCTCCGTTTGCCATTGGCGCAGAAAACCACCCACGGTCGACGCCCCCGCGCCAAGCGCTACAAAGACGGTTGTGAAGCCCGCGACAAACGCCAGCGCCGCAGTGATAAGAGGCAGACGGACAGACGTTGCTACTGACGATGCTGTACCGTCGGGATTGGCGTCAGCGGGAACCGGCTCCCCGCGAAAATCATCCATCGAAACGCCCGCCATGT
>JBCBHR010000360.1:0-2614 GCA_038525365.1 Pseudomonadota bacterium
AAGCCGTCGGCGCGTCATCAACGGAAATTCCGACGAAAAGCACGGTATCTGGGCGATTTTTGGGTGTTTTGCGCGTTGAGGCACCTGAGTTGCTTGCCGCGGCATGAACGCTCCCGGCATGTGCTGCGCAATCGCCTGCCGCTTGCGGGATGTCTGAGGAGAGGTCGCTCATTTCGCTTTGCGAATTGAGCTTGGTGCCTCAAGTTTTGGGATCGGAGGATGATCGCTCTCGGCATTTGCTGCGCAATTGCCTGCCGCTTGAGGGATATCTGAGGAGAGGTCGCTCATTTCGCTATACGAATTGAGCTTGGTGCCGCTGATAGGACTCGAACCTACGACCCCATCATTACGAATGACGTGCTCTACCAACTGAGCTACAGCGGCGCGGTTGATCAACCGTGGACGGGCTCTTACGGACCGAGACGATTGAAATCAAGGTGTCTTGATGGCGTGCGCCAACGCCTCAGTTGCGTGGAAAAAGCGCTTGCCTGCAAGGGAGGCATATCCTTGTCACATTCCGCTGGGACAAGGTTCTTCACTTTAGGAAATCAGGGAGACTGGGATGGCCGAGATGAGATTTGGACGAACGCAGCGCAGTGCGAAATGCCTGCTGGCCGGGGTCGCGACATTGGCGCTCTCGATCATGCCGCACAACGCGTACGCCGACACCGGCGCACAATTGCTAAACGATTGGGCCGCGGCAGGTGCAGCATCGCCGGTCTTTGATTTGTCCTTCGGCTCCGCCAATGAGGTCGGAAACACGGTGACCGTGTCTGATCTCAAGATCGCGCTGTCGTTTGCTGGGATGGCGGAATTTTTTGCGCCATTCATCGGACAAGACGTTTCGGCCGATGGCGATAGTGCCGATCCGTCGTTGGAATACGCGCTTTCTTTTCCCGAGGTGACCTTCACCAACTTGCGCGATACCGGCACCCACATCTCCATGGATGCGGTCAGCGCTGACACCCTTGATCTATCCTTTACCGGCGACCAAGATGTCGATGCGACGAGCGTCTATTCGGGCGTTTCCGGCGAAGCGCTATCCTTTGCGAAGTGGCCGAGTGTTGAGCCGGATACTGAAAGGCCCGTGTCGGCGATTGTTCCGCTGTTCCAGGCGTTTCTTGATGTTGATGCTGCAATCCTGTCTGTCGATCGCATCGAAACCAGTGCGCGCACTGCCGGCGAAGCGACGATGACCCAGACCTATGAGGCGATGGTGATCGAAGAAGCGGTCGATGGAAATTTCGGACGCGTCTCCGTCGAAGAAATAACCATTGGCGGCCCACGTGCAGACACTGGAGCGGGAAGCAATGCGCCTGAGTTCCTCGGCACCATCAGCCAGTTCACCGCGACAGACTATAACTATGGCGACATCCTCAATGCCTATCTGACCGACGATGTGAGCACCGCTGACACGCCCTACAGCACAGGAATTGGATCGCTGGAGATGACCGGGATGCAGTTTGTCGTGCCCGAAGAGCCTGCCACGTTTTCCATCGGTCGCGTCGCGGTTGAAAATGTCGGCGTGCGTCCGGGCGAGCGCAATTTGCTCGCCATGGTCGACCGCTTTGCCAGCGCCGCCATCAAAGGTGAGCCGGAGCCCGAGGGAGAAGAGATTTTGAGCCTGGTCGGAACGATCTACGGCAATCTGTCGCTCGGCCGGTTCAGCATCGAGGACATCGCAATCAGCACGCCGAACGAGGCAAGCGGTGTCATCGGCGGTTTCACCATTGCGGGCCTGAGTTCTGCGGGCATGGAAGAGGCCACGCTGACAGGGTTGAACATCGTCGGCCCCGATAGTGAGGTCATCCGCGTTGGTCGCTGGTCGATGCAGGGCCTGACCTTTCCGTCTTTGGCGGCGATGATGAAGCTTGAGGAGGCCGCCGATTCAGGCGACATTGAAGCCATCTTGGAAGGCCTGCCGACGCTTGCGCGGATTGAACAAAACGACATCCTTGTCGTTGCACCGAGCGAAGACCTCAACATGTCGATTGGCTCCAGCATCTTTGAGATGCTCGATCACATCGGTCCAATCCCAACGGGTATCCGCATGGGGTTTGATGGTTTGCGTCTCGATGTCGCCAATCTCGACCCCGCCGACCGTGAGCCGTTCGAGGAACTGGGTTTGGATACGGTTGTCGTGACCTCAGACAGCCTTTTGAAATGGGACCGTGACACAAGCGATGTCAATTTCGACTTCGTCGCTTCGGTCGAGCAATTGGGTGCCATTGAGGGCGAAGCCACCATTGGCAACGTCCCGGCCATAGTCTTTGAAAAGCCCGACCAATCCAGTGTTTTTGCCTTGCTCGGCGCGACGTTGAAAAATGTTGAGATCAACTTTGACGATGAGGGCATTGTCGAGCGCGGCATCAACATTGCAGCCCGAGAAGAGGGCCTCAGTTACGATGCGATGGAGCTCCGCCTCAAGGGTGTGATCCCGGTGCTGCTGTCTGAGCTCGATGATGTCCAACTGGCCTCAAAAGCGGCTGACGCGTTGACCGCGGTGTTGGAAAACGGCGCTGGTCTAACGCTGCGCGCTGTAGCGCCGACGCCATTGCCAATTGCGGCCATCGCCAGCGCTGCGGAGAACCCTGCATCGCTCGCGACGCTCTTC
>JBCBHR010000361.1:0-2611 GCA_038525365.1 Pseudomonadota bacterium
GTGTCGGCGTATTGCTCGCGAAATGTGTCCACCAAGCCCGTCGTACAGATGAAAATCAGCGACTGCGTGCCGTCGTCATTGCTTTGAATGCGCACGGAACTCCCGACATTGGCCTTGGCGGGCGCGAAACTCGGCTGACCCCACTTTCGGCTTTCCTCCACCGCGCCGACACCTTCGGTTTCGCGCGCTGACTGGAGGATCAGATCGCGCAATTTCTGTTCACTCATGGTCGTCGCCTTTCAAGCCGAGCCGAATGGGGCCGCGCGCGGTGAGCGGATCGACGGGCGATCCCCTTTGGGTCACCTCAATCAAGCCGTCCCGCCTAAGTTCTCCGGCGACCTGTCGAACCTCATCCATCATCGCGCGCCAAGCATCTTCGCTGGCCGCCAAGCCACGCGCAACTTCGGACGGGCAGATCGTTTTGCCTGCACCACGTTCATAGACGCGGCGCATTATCTCATCGCGAATGCGGGCATGGTTGCTCAAGTGGGTCGCTTGAATTTGGCGCGCGCCTCTTCAACCAGCGGACGGCAGAAACAGCCCTCCAGATGGTCGTTGACCATGCCCATCGCCTGCATGAATGCGTAGACCGTCGTTGGCCCGACAAATGACCAGCCGCGCTTTTTTAAGTCTTTGGATAGCCGCTTGGAGGTCTCGGTGACGGTATTGGCCATCGCCCACTCGTAAGTGACCAATTCGGGCCGTTCATCGCTGCCCGGTTCATGTGCCCAGAAATATGCAGCCAATGACCCCGCCTCCTCGCGCAATTCCATCGCGCGCTTGGCGTTGTTGATCGTGCTCACGATCTTGCCGCGGTGGCGCACAATGCCAGCGTCCTGCACCAGCCGCGCAACATCATCGTCACCGTAGCGTGCGATCTTTTCAACATCGAAGCCATCAAAAGCGGCGCGAAAATTCTCGCGTTTGCGCAGGATCGTCAGCCACGACAGACCCGACTGGAACCCTTCAAGGCATATCTTCTCAAAAAGACGCGTGTCATCGGCGACAGGATAACCCCACTCGGCGTCGTGGTAGGCGAGGTAGTCTTCCTTGTCGCCCGGCCACCAGCAGCGCGCCTTGTTGTCGTCACCCGTGATCAGGCCGGATTGTGTGTTCATGTTGCCTTAACCTTCCGGCTTAACCACGAAGCTGAACGCGTCGGTAACCTTGCCGAACAGTTTCCGTAACGCGACGCATTTTATCGAGCGTGATTCATATTTTCCTTCGTCATCGGAGTCACCCTCACGCGCACACCCTGCTGACACCATGTGTCGGCGATCCTTTGGTTCTTGAGTTTGAGAGTGGGCCGATGACCAAGTTTATGTTTCGCGCGGGCGCAGCAGCGCTCGCTTTGTGTGGTGCCCTGTTGGCGCCGACCGTCAACGCACATGCCAATGACCGCTACGCGACGAAGCCGCCGGTGACGCTAAGCCCGAATTTGGCTGCGCCATGGGTGATGCAATTGCAGGCCCCGGGCGGTCGCGTTGCGCCGGTTCAGCAGGCTGAGCGGCAGGTCGTCGTGCGCCGTCAATCGGGCAACCGCCAAGTCTATGACCCAAGCACACTGGCCGCGCAGCAAGCCGCCCTTGCGCCCAAAACCAAGGCGAAACGTCAGGTCGATCCGATGTATCTGCCACAGACCGTCGCCTATAATGGTGGGCATGCGCCCGGCACGCTGGTTGTCGATACGCGCGACCGGTTCCTGTATCTGGTCAACAGTGACGGCACAGCGCTTCGCTACGGCGTTGGTGTCGGCAAGGCCGGATTTGAGTGGAGCGGCACGGAGAAAATCACCCGGAAGGCTGAATGGCCGTCATGGCGCCCACCCGCATCCATGATTGCGCGTGAGAAGAAGAAAGGACGGCACCTGCCAACTTACATGGCTGGCGGCCCAAGCAATCCGCTGGGTGCCCGCGCGCTGTATCTCGGCAACACACTCTATCGCATCCACGGCACAAACCAGCCCTGGTCCATCGGTCAGGCGGTGTCATCGGGCTGCATCCGCATGCGCAATGAAGACGTCACCGATTTGTACACGCGTGTGAAAGTCGGCGCGAAAGTCGTCGTCCTGTAGGCGGATCGGCAACACATGGCATGATCGGCGGGGAATTTCTCCGTCGGTCACGAGTTTTGACTCGCTGTTGCATGCTGCGCCCGCTAACGGTGGGTGCACAAGAAGACGACCTCGTAAGGACAGGGACATGGCGGCAAGAATTCTGGGAATGGCAATTGGCCTGTTGGCGGCATCGACTGGGGCAGCGCAGGCGGAGTTCCAGTTTTCAGCCTATGGCGGTTGGCAGACCGCGCCGCATTCGCTGGTCACGGTCACCGGAACGGACGCACGCGAGTTCACTGCAGGCTGGGAAGGCCGTTCCTTCCAGATGCCCCCATACTACGGCGTGCGCGCCACCTGGTGGATGGATTTTGCTCCAGCGTGGGGCATCTCGCTCGATTTCACGCACGCAAAAGTCTATGCGGACGAAGAAACCTTCGCCAATGACATTGCCGACTGGGATCGTTTTGAGTTTTCCGACGGCATCAACTTTCTGACCGTCAACGGCATGTATCGCTATCAGAAGTTTGAGCGCTTTGAGCCCTATGCCGGTCTCGG
>JBCBHR010000362.1:0-2600 GCA_038525365.1 Pseudomonadota bacterium
GTTGCGACAAACATTGCGGCTTGCGACAAACATTGCGGCCGTGACATCGGCTGGTGGCTTCATCCTTCCCAACGATTATGTTGACGTCATCATGACACGCCGTGGCGACGCGGCCGCACAGCCCTTCGTCACCGAGACAATCCTGCGCAACATTCGCGTCCTGGCGATTGACCAAACGGTGCGTGAGAACGAGCAAGGTCAGCTGGTGATTGTCGGTTCGACCGCCACTCTGGAACTGACACCACGCCAATCTGAACTCATTGTTGTCGCTCAACAAATGTCCGACCGCCTCACACTGGCGCTTCGCTCCGTTCAAGATGTCGATCCGGTGGAAAGTGAATTTATCGCCGAGCACCTGCTCAGTGGTGCCGGGTCCAATGGCGCAGCGGGCACGGTCAAGATGATCAAGGGCGGCTCAACATCCTCCACCGCAACACAAGCCGTGCAGCAGGAAGACAATTGATGCCGGACGCTGCGACGAAACCCCATACTCATGTGGAACCAGCCATGACGACGTTTAAGAAGCTTGCAAGACACGCCCGCACCATGTTGGCCGCAGCGACGCTTACGGTTCTGACATCGGCGGCGATCACCGCATTGCCGATTGTGGCGACCGAAGCCAAGGCTGCCAACAGCGTCATTCAGATCGGCAATCGCGGCGGGCGCACTGAGACAGTGGTGCTTGGCCTCGACAAGTCCATCGTGCTTGAGTTGCCAGCCGATGCGCATGACATTCTTGTTGCCAACCCAAATGTGGCCGATGCCGTCTCGCGCACAGCGCGCCGCATCTACCTGTTTGGCCGCAATGTCGGCAACACGAACATTTTCGTCTTCGACAAGGCTGGCAATCAGGTCGTCGCACTTGATCTGCAGGTCGAGCGTGATGTGTCTGGTCTTGATCGCTATCTCGGGCGCTTTATCCCACGCTCCAACATCAAGACGGAAATCATCAACGACAACATCGTTTTGACCGGTACGGTGGAAACGCCGCAGGACGCCGCCAAAGCCGCACAACTCGCCGAGATCTTCGTGCGCGGCGGCGAACGCGCCAACAACACAGCCGGGTCGTTCTCCTTCTTTCGCTTCGGCGGCAGCACCAGCCAGATCGTCAATTTGCTTGATATTGCCGGTGGCGACCAGGTGACGCTGAAGGTCACAGTTGCAGAAATTCAACGCAGCGTTCTCAAGCAGCTTGGCATTAACGTCATTGGCAGCCGCAGCGGCAACAACGGCATTACATTCGGCGGCGTCAGCAACTCGCTCGTCGCGCCAAGCACCCCACCTGGCTCAACCGGTTTCAATCTCGGTGGCATGATCGGTGGTCTTCAAATCGACGCCTATGTGCGGGCAATGGAAGAGGCAGGCGTGATGAAAGCGCTTGCGACACCGACACTGACCGCCGTCTCCGGTGAGCGCGCGCAGTTCCGCGTCGGTGGCAGCGTCAATACGGCTGCGGGCACGGACGCCAGCGGCAACGTGGTTCAGGGTGATACCATCGGGTTTGGCGTGGACCTGTCCTTTACCCCTGTCGTTCTCTCGCCGGGCCGTATCAGCTTGCAGGTGCGGACATCCGTTTCCGAGCCGGTCGCCAACAACTCCGGTGGCCTGACGGCTGCCCAGGGTGGCCTGACACTGCGTGAGCGCCTCGCCGACACCACAGTTGAACTGCCATCGGGCGGCTCCATGGTGATTGCGGGGCTGATCCAGGATGACGTTCGCCAAGTTGTCACCGGCATGCCCGGCCTGTCGAAATTGCCGGTTCTCGGTGCGCTGTTCCGCAGCCGCGAATATGTGCGCAACGAGACAGAGCTGGTCATCATGGTCACGCCATACCTCGTGCGCCCGGTCGCTGAATCATCCATCGCACTGCCGACCGACAATTTTGCGCCGCCAAGTGATCGCGCTGGCAACCTGCTTGGTCGTGTGAACCGCATCTACGGCTCTGCCGACAAAAACCTCCCGGACGGCCGCTATCACGGCGCTGTCGGTTTCATCTACAAGTAACGGAGTTGGGTGATGACATTGCAATCCACCGCAAAAATCGCGCTGGCAGTGGCCTTGGCCGGAAGCCTCGCCGCCTGCTCCCTGACACAGCAGAAGCGTGACAGCTTCACAGTCGGCAGCATCCCGTCGGATTACCGGACCAACCATCCGATCATCATCGACGAAAAAGAGCAGACCATCGATGTGCCGGTGACCGCCAGCACGCATGAGCTGTCCACGCCACTGCAATCGAATATCCGCGCTTTCTCGCGGTCATTTGCCCGGTCCGGATCGGCCACGCTTTATGTGTTGCTGCCATCCAATTCGGCCAATGCCACAGCGGCTGCGCAAATGCGCTCCGAGGTGATGCGCTCCATCGAGGCCGCCGGTACGCCGCGCTCAAAGGTGCTTGTCCAGCACTATGATGCGGCATCGCACGGACCGGTTGCGCCCATCCGATTGTCCTATCGCGGCATCGTCGCCACCACGAAGCCCTGCGGCAAGTGGCCGGACGATTTGACCGCCACCGGCGACAACAAGAATTTCCAGAATTTCGGCTGTGCCACACAGTCAAACCTGGCCAAGGCCATCGACAATCCCGGTGATCTGCTCGCACC
>JBCBHR010000363.1:0-2596 GCA_038525365.1 Pseudomonadota bacterium
GTTGGTACGACGGCAATGTGCTCGCGGCCGCCGAGCGGGTCACGGACCACTTGCGCGCGCCCGATCCGACAAAGCCGCGCCACCGACATTGGGTCATACGCGCCGGGCATGTCAGCCTGTGCACCGGCGCCTTCGAGCGACCATTGGTCTTCCCCGGCAATGATAGGCCCGGCGTCATGCTGGCGAACGCCGCTGCGGACTTTGCCCGCAACTTCGGTTCTGTTGTGGGCCGCCGGGTCGCCATCTTCACCAACAACGACAGCGCCTACGCCGCTGCGCAAACACTCGCGGACGCTGGTGCAAACATCGCAACGATCATTGATGTCCGACCCGAAACTGGCGAGCGCGCAAGAGCCATTGCTGACGAGATCGGTGCATCCCTTCGCACCGCCCATGCGGTGATCGGCACATCGGGCGCGCGCCGGATAAAGAGCGTTGACATAGCAGCCTATGACCATGCGGCGCAGGCGTTTTCGGGAGCATCAGACACCATCGCCTACGACACACTCATCATGTCCGGCGGCTGGTCGCCCGTCGTTCATCTGGCCTCGCAAAAGGGTGCAAAACCGGCTTGGGATGATGCGCTTCAAGCCTTTGTCGCAGGCACACCGGGCAAGACTTGGTCGATCCATGGCGCAGCGGCTGGTGATTTCGACTTCGGCTCGAACCTGATTGTTGCGCCTGCGCCTGTCCATGAAGTCCGCTATCCCGGCAAAGCGTTTGTTGATTTTCAGCATGATGTTACCGCCGATGATGTGCGCCTCGCGCACCGTGAAGGGTTTGTCTCGGTAGAACATCTCAAACGCTACACGACGCTTGGCATGGCAACAGACCAAGGCAAAACGTCCAACGTGCCCGGCCTTGCGATCATGGCCGACGCGCGCGGCATGTCGATCACCGAAACCGGCACGACGCGTTTCCGCCCGCCTTATACAGCAACGTCCATTGGCGCGTTGGCAGCGGAACGCCATGGCGATCTGTTCCCGCACCGTCTGACGCCAATGCACGACGAACATAGCGCGGCGGGTGCGCACATGTATGCCGCTGGGCGATGGGACCGACCTGAGAGCTACAACCAACCCGGCGAAACGACAGAGCAAGCCTATGTACGCGAGGCCCGGACCGTGCGCAGCGGCGTCGGTCTGGTCGACGTCTCAACGCTCGGCAAAATCGACATCCAAGGCCCCGATGCGGGTGAGTTCCTGAACCGTATCTACACAAATGGTTTTGCCAAACTGCCGGTCGGAAAGGCGCGATACGGCCTGATGCTGCGTGAAGATGGTTTTGCCTTCGATGACGGCACAACATGGCGGTTGAGCGAGCACCGCTTCCTGATGACGACAACGACTGCGCAAGCCGGGCCGGTGATGCAGCATTTGGAAAAGATGCTTGCCGTCCACTGGCCAAACCTTCGCGTTCATTTGACCTCCGTGACTGACCAATGGGCAGGCGTAGCGCTTGCGGGGCCAAGATCCCGCGATGTGCTGCAAGCGTGCGTGACTGGTACTGAGGTCACAAACGAAGCGCTGCCACCCATGGGCATCGTGCACGGCCGGATCGATGATTTGCCCGTCATGATCTGCCGCCTGTCATTTTCCGGTGAACGCGCCTACGAAATCTATTGCGGCGCCCATCACGGTGCGCATCTTTGGCGCACGCTGATGCAAACTGGTGCGCCCTTTGGTATCACACCCTATGGCCTCGAAGCACTTGGCACGCTGCGCATCGAGAAGGGTCATGTTACCGCGGCAGAAATCGACGGGCGCACCACAGCGCGCGACCTCCACCTCGACTGGATGCTGTCATCGAAAAAGCCGTTCGTGGGTTCGGCCATGATGGACCGCGAAGGGCTTTTGGACGAGGTACGCCAAACGCTCGTCGGCGTTGTTTCGAAATCTGGCGAAAAGCTTAAGGGCGGCAGCCATTTGGTTGCGGGAGAAAGCGCTGATGAAGCCGGGCCGTCGCTTGGACACATCACGGCAATGTGCTTCTCGCCCGAACTGAAATCCTATGTCGGCCTCGCATTACTCGAGCGCGGAGCGGAGCGCCTTGGCGACATGCTCTATGCGACCGATCCCGTGCGCACTGGCACACATATACCGGTCGCGATCGTATCCCACCACATGGTCGATCCAGACGGGAGCCGCATGCATGGTTGAAGTTTTTGTCGCGACACCAACCATTGCAGACAAGGCGAGTTCGCCCTTGGATGGCCATCTCTTGCCGGGTACATATGGGAACAGCAATGCGGGCATCGGCGTAACGCTCTCAGAGCGCTTCGGCCTTGCGATCTGTGATGTGTGTGCATGGCCGGACGAGGTCGATGCCGTGCGCGGCGCACTCCCAAAAACGGCGACCGCCTTTGAATACGCGCCGGCTCGGTGGACGGTTCTGAGCGAGGACCCGCAGACAGCGAATTCGCTGAGCAACACGCTCGGCGATCAGGCCACGGTTGTCGACCTGTCGCACGGGCGAACCGTCATTAGCATGTCCGGCCCAAAGGTCGAATGGGTGCTCGCCAAACTCTTCGCAATCGACTTCCACATCAACACGTTTAAGCCGCAAGTCGGCCTCGCAACCGCCCATCACGAAATCA
>JBCBHR010000364.1:0-2578 GCA_038525365.1 Pseudomonadota bacterium
CTGCAAAGGAGCCCGACCGCTGTAAATTGGTCGATGCGTCCGGAGACGCGGAAGCGGTGCATGAGCGGCTCTGGCCCTTTGTCGCCGACTTGCTGACGCTTGAAACGCGAAAAGCCGCCAAGCTTGCAAACGCAGATCGGTGATCGCGATGGATACGCTGACCTACCTCGAACACCACGATACGCTGGAAGATATAGCGCCGCCCAGCGCCGCGATCACCGTAGATGGTCACGAGGCTTCGATAGAGCGCTTGAGGCTTTCCGCGCAAAGTGGCCATCACGCGATTATTCTTGAAGGTGAGGCTGGGATCGGCAAAGCAACCGCCGCCTTTGTGCTCGCCAAGCATTTGCTCGGCGCTCCAATGACCGAGCAAACCCGATTTTCCGTTGATCAGCAAAGTCCGGTTCACCGCAAAGTGGCGCAGGGTGGACACGCCAATCTGCTGCATCTGACACGCTCTTGGGCGCCGACGACGAAAAAGTTCAAAACCGTTGTGACGGTGGATGACGTGCGGCGGTTGCAGTCATTCTTCGGCATGACCGCAAGCGGCGACAGTCCGCGCATCGTTATAGTGGATACGCTCCAAGACATGAACCGCAATGCCGCCAACGCGCTTTTGAAGCTGTTGGAGGAGCCGCCTGCCAACTGCTTGTTTCTGCTGATCTCACAGGGTCTTGGTCGCGTGCTGCCAACCATCCGGTCAAGGGCGCAGGTTGTGCGCTTTTCGCCGCTGCCACTGCATCACGTCGAAGCGGCCATCAAGCGGGTGGCAGCGTCGAGCGTGAACCCATCGCAGACGCAGACACTTGCGAGCATTTCAGGCGGTTCCGTTCGCCATGCGCTGAACATGGGGCTGTTTGGTGGCGTAGAACTTCTCGAGGCCGTCAACGCGGTTGTGACAAGCGCACACTATGACGCGCGCGCGGCTGGTAAACTCGCAGACATTGCCGCTGGTCGTGGTCAGGACATCCAGCGCGACTTGCTGTTTGATATGCTCAACGAAGCGTTGCGCTCCCACGCTTTGCATGCAGCGCGCGCGGGCAACACGCAAAGTGCGGACGGTCTGGCGGAGGCGGCGATGGCCTTGGGTGATCGTCGCCGTGTGGCCAATGCCTACAATCTCGACATGCGCCAGGAATTCCTGCTCGCCACACAAACCGTGCACAGCGCAATCCAAACGAGGGGTGCGCTCACGGTTTAGGGTTGGCAATTGGCCCCTCGTGTTCCAAGTGACGGTGAAATCGTTTAGATGCGCCGCAAACACACTCTGGCCACACCATAATGTCCGACAAATTCTTCATCACGACCCCGATTTTTTATCCCAATGGCGTGCCCCATATCGGCCACGCCTACACCGATATCGCGACCGACGTGCTGGCGCGGTTCCAGCGTCTGGATGGCAAGGATGTCTTCTTCCTGACGGGCACAGACGAGCACGGCCAAAAGATGCAGCGCACTGCCGAAGAGCGGGGCATTACCCCGATCGAACTGGCTGATGAAAACGCGGCTGTTTTCAAGCGTCTTGCCGAAACCCTTGGCTGTTCCAACCGTGAGTTCATTCGCACAACTGAGGAGCGGCACAAACTGGCGTGCCAAGCTCTGTGGCAGCGCATGGAAGCCAATGGCGATATCTACCTCGACACCTATGGCGGTTGGTATTCAGTGCGTCAGGAAGCCTATTTCGACGAGAGCGAAACCACCGTCGACGACGATGGTGTACGCCGCGAGCCATTGGGCTCGCCCGTCGAATGGGTTGAGGAAGAAAGCTATTATTTTCGGCTTTCAGCCTATGGCGACAAGCTGCTTGACTACTACGAAGCGCACCCGGACTTCATTGCGCCCGATGAACGCCGCAACGAGGTGATGAGTTTTGTGAAGTCGGGTCTTCGCGACCTGTCAATTTCGCGCACGACTTTCGACTGGGGCATACCCGTGCCGGGCAATGACAGTCATGTCATGTATGTCTGGGTCGATGCGCTGACCAACTACATTACGGCTGCAGGCTTCCCCGATACCGATAGCGAGAATTGGGGCTATTGGCCTGCCACGCATATCATCGGCAAGGACATCATCCGCTTCCACGCCGTCTATTGGCCTGCGTTCCTGATGTCGGCTGGCATCGAGCTTCCAACCCGAATTTTCGCGCATGGCTTCCTTTACAATCGCGGGGAGAAGATGTCGAAATCGGTTGGCAATGTGATCGATCCGTTTGAGCTCGTCGATGAGTATGGGCTCGACAAGGTTCGATACTTCTTCATGCGTGAAGTGCCGTTCGGCAATGACGGGTCCTATAGCCACGAGGCGATCATCGCGCGCACAAATGCCGATCTTGCCAATGGGCTCGGCAATCTGGCGCAGCGATCTCTTTCCATGATCGCCAAGAACTGCGACGGGAAAGTGCCGGACAACAGCGCGTTGACCGACGAGGACAAAGCGCTTTTGGCGATGGGCGCGGACGCTTTGGAGACGGCGCGCACGGCCTTTGACCGCCAAGCCATGCACAAGGGGCTCGAAGCCATTTTCGATGTCGTCACCGCTGCCGACAAATACATCGATACGCAAGCGCCCTGGACATTGA
>JBCBHR010000365.1:0-2570 GCA_038525365.1 Pseudomonadota bacterium
CCAACCAACGTCGCTGTCACGGTGATGATCACAAACGGGGTGCCAAGGGCGGCATGCGACAACGGGCGTGTCGGCGCGAATGACAGCAGTATCGATCTGGCTCCGGTTCAGGAGCGCGATGTTTTGCGATGGATCACGCGTTGCGCGCACGGAAAGGCGCAGCGTATCGGAGTGACGTTCGACAACATCGGCGACTTCGCTCATCAGCACATGGGCGTCTGATCCAAACGGGCCGGTTGCGACCGTCAGCACGACTGGCGCCTGATCGCGGTTCAGCCAGAACCATCCTCCGACCGCGCCCGCGATTGCGAGCAGCACGGCAAGGATCGCAAAGCGGCGGCCTTGTCTGTTGCGCTGCGAAGTCAGGTTTGCATCGCTGGCGATGTTGCGGGTGCTGTCATTCGCCATTGTCTATGCAAGCCCATCCCGCTCGTCAGTCAAAGTGTGCAGCCGGTCAGCCTAGCCGGTCACGCTTTGCCAAGGTGCGCAGCCGCAGCGCATTGAGTTTGATGAAGCCCGCCGCATCCTTTTGATCATAAGCCCCATGATCGTCTTCAAAGGTTACGAGCTCATCGGAATAGAGCGACTTGTCGGACTTGCGGCCTGTGACCATGATGTTGCCCTTGTAAAGCTTCAGCCGCACCGTGCCTTCAACATCACGCTGGCTGAGATCAATGGCCGCCTGAAGCATTTCGCGTTCCGGTGAGAACCAGAAGCCGTTGTAGATCAGTTCCGCATATTGGGGCATCAACTGGTCTTTCAGGTGCATGGCACCGCGATCCAGCGTGATGGATTCCATGGCACGGTGTGCCGCCAACAGGATCGTACCGCCGGGCGTTTCGTACACACCGCGCGATTTCATGCCCACGAACCGGTTCTCGACGAGATCGATGCGGCCAATGCCGTTGTCGCGACCGAGGTCATTGAGGGCCGCAAAGAGCGTTGCAGCGCTCATCGCCGTGCCGTTC
The DNA here is from genome assembly GCA_038525365.1 of Pseudomonadota bacterium. Taxonomy (GTDB): domain Bacteria; phylum Pseudomonadota; class Alphaproteobacteria; order Rhizobiales; family Rhizobiaceae; genus JBCBDX01. The sequence continues at coordinate 969 of JBCBHR010000365.1, forward strand.
AGCGCAATCGGATCGCCGTTCTTGAAGTCGATTTCGATTTCGGTCGGCGTGTCCGGCGCGTCCATAGGGGAGACTGAGCGCATGTGCACATATTCCGGCGCTTCGACCCAGGGGTCTTCCAGCACTTTGCCCTCCGATGATGAGTGCAGCATGTTGGCGTCGACGGAGAAAGGCGCTTCGCCGTGCTTGTCTTTGGGCACGGGGATCTGGTGCAATTGGGCGAAATTGATCAGGTCCGTGCGTGATTTGAACTCCCAATCGCGCCACGGCGCTATGACCTTGATGTCGGGGTTCAATGCGTAGGCGGACAACTCAAACCGCACCTGATCGTTGCCCTTGCCGGTGGCACCATGGGCTATGGCGTCCGCGCCGGTTTCTTCCGCGATTTCGACGAGCCGTTTCGAAATCAGCGGCCGCGCGATGGATGTGCCAAGCAAATAAATGCCCTCATAGACCGCATTGGCGCGGAACATCGGGAAGACGAAATCGGAGATGAACTCTTCGCGAAGGTCGTCAATGTAGATTTCCTTGATACCCATCATCTCGGCTTTGGCGCGTGCTGGCTCCAGCTCTTCGCCCTGTCCGAGGTCGGCTGTGAATGTGACAACTTCCGCGCCGAGTTCGGTCTGCAGCCATTTGAGGATAATCGAAGTGTCGAGGCCGCCGGAATAGGCGAGAACCACTTTTTTAATGTCTTTTGGGAGCGTCATGCGATTGGGATCCGGGTCCGGAAAGGCGGGTTTTCAGTTCGCGCGCAACATATTGGCTTTGCTGCGCTGCGCAAGTCAGGCTTTTGCCCCGCGCGGCGCGCGCATTTCCAGGATGGTCGCGATGATCGCAAATGTGGCGATGCTGCCAAGAAAACCGAGCATGGCATCGGAGGCAAAGTGTGCACCAAAGGCCACACGAAGTGCGGCCATGAACGCGCCGAGCGGCACAAATATCAGCGCCGCGACGAACCGGTGTCTCAACGGCGCCAACAGGAACAACAGCGCAAGCCATCCACCGCCCGCCGCCTCACCGGACACAAATGAGCAATTGGACGCGCAATGGCCCGTGATAGTTCCCGCCTCAACAAAGGGCAACCACCCGCCAAATTCGTCGACCTGCCACGGGCGTGGCCGACCCCAATGGGCTTTCAAAACACCGTTGACCATCAAGAGCGGCCAGACAATGAGCGTCGCCACCAGTGCAATGCGCGCACGCATTGGTGCGAAATCCAAGCGGTAGCCTGTGCGCCAATCGGCGATGATCCATAAGAGCAGCCCGATGCCAATCCACGTTGGCGCCGGGTGCAGCGTTTTGCGGATGAACATGAGCGCCGGATTTTGGGCCGCTGGAAAGCCTGCGCAAAACCGGTCCCTGGCGGCGCTCGTCGCGCATGCCAACTGGTCAAACCATGCATTTGCGATGCTCAAATCCCATTGCGGCTCGCCCGACCAAACGATCAAGGCGGTGATCCAAAGCGTCAGCATCGCGGCTGCCAGAACCGGGTTGTCGAACCGCGAAAGCGGGTTATTAATGCCGGTCTGAGCCACCATGGCCAGCGTTTCGCATGCGTTTGCCGGGTCGGCAAGATGGAGGGGATTGATGTTTGACTAT
>JBCBHR010000366.1:0-2559 GCA_038525365.1 Pseudomonadota bacterium
CTTCATGGGGCCGTGGCGCAGCGTCTCGCGGCCGCGCTCGGCCATCACCTCGATGGGCAGGCAGCCGTCAAAATAGGGTGTCCCTTCCCACTCCTTGAATTCGGTCGTGTCGCCCTCGATCAGCGCATCGATGAAGGCGTTGTACTGCGCCTCATCCATGGGGCAGTTGATGTAGTCCCTGCCGGTGCCGCCGGGGCCAACCTTGTCGTAGCGCGACTGGAACCACGCCACGTCCATGTCGATGGAATCGGTGTGGACGATCGGTGCGATGGCATCGAAGAAAGCGAGTGCGTCTTGCCCCGTTTCGGCTTGGATCGCATCTGCGAGGGCAGGCGCGGTGAGCGGGCCGGTAGCGATGATCGTTTGGCCCCAGTCTTTGGGTGGCAGGCCGGAGACTTCCTCGCGGGTGATTGTGATCAGCGGATGCGCGGCGAGCTTTGCGGTCACGGCGGCGGAAAAGCCATCGCGGTCAACGGCAAGCGCGGAGCCTGCGGGCACTTGGTGCGCATCTGCGCAGGCCATGATGAGCGAATTGGCGAGCCGCATTTCGGCGTGGATCAGGCCAACAGCATTGAGTTCCGCGTCGTCGGAGCGGAACGAGTTGGAGCAGACCAACTCGGCCAGATGGTCGGTCTTGTGGGCGTCAGTTTTGCGCGTTTCGGTGCGCATCTCATGGACGATGACGGGGATGCCGCGTTCGGCGATCTGCCACGCGGCTTCGGAGCCTGCCAGGCCGCCGCCGACGACATGAATGGGTTTTGTGTTGGTCAGATGCATGGTCATGGCATTGCCTTAGCGCAACCAAACGCCCACTTCAAAACCTAACACCATCGCGATGCGCGGCACATGGCCGTCACGCGATTGTCACAGCCACGCCGTGACATGCGAATCGTGAACAAGGATGCTGCGACCATGATTTCCCATGACACACTGATCTGGACCGCCGAACTCATGCGTGAGGCAGCGGAAGCGGAAATCATGCCGTGGTTCCGCAAGCTTGACGATGAAGACATCCAGCAGAAGACATCCTCCATCGATCTGGTGACGCAGGCCGACATCATGTCTGAAAAGCTGATGACCGCGCGGATCAAGGAGCACTTCCCGGACGCGTTGGCGGTCGGCGAAGAGGCCTATGCCGATGACGCATCCATTCTTGACGGTCTGGCGACTGCGGCGCTCGCCTTTGTGCTCGATCCGGTGGACGGGACGTTCAATTTCGCGCGCGGTGTGCCGCTCTTTGGCGTGATGTGCGCCATTGTGGAACATGGTGTTGCGACCGGTGGGATCATTTACGATCCCGTGGGGCGCAACTGGCTTTACGCGCGGCGCGGCGAGGGCGCTTTCATGCGCTGGCATGATGGCTCAACAAAGGCCATCGGTGTCGCGGCGCCCGCCGCAATTGGGGAAATGGGCGGCGCGTCGTCGTGGTATTACCTTCAGCCCGACCTAAAGCGCATGGTTTTGCGCAACATGGAGAACTTCAAAACCGGCTTTGGGTTCCGCTGCGCGGCGCATGAATATTGGCTTGCGGCAACGGGCGGCTGTCACTTCGTAATGTATGCAAAGCTCAACCCTTGGGATCATCTGGCGGGCTCGCTGATCCACCAGGAAGCTGGCGGCTATCACGCGCGTTTTGATGGCAGCGCCTATGATTGCACGACCCGCGATGGCGGACTGCTCCTTGCGCCCGATCAGGATAGCTGGCAGCGGATCCATGACACGCTTTTCGCCGAAGCCCCGTGAAACCGAGGCCTGACCAACGAAAATGCCCGCTGCGCATGGGGCCATGCGGCAGCGGGCATTTGATGTTTGCGCGATAAGCGCCGCGTCTCGATCAGCCGCTGATATGTGCGGCGTTACGGGCCACAGACGCGATGTCGCCGCGTGTGAAGCCGATGTCTTTCAGTTCGCGTTCTGTCAGGCGGGACAGTGCGTGATGTGTGTTGCGTTGAACGCGCCATTGGCGCAGCGATTGTGTGAAACCTTGCATCGTGTCGGTCCTTATCTTGATGTGTTGTTATTGACCCTTATATCGCCCTTCAAAGCGCTTTGGAGAATAGCCAAACCTGCAATTCTTGCATGCAACACTGCATGGGTTGGCGTAGCGGGCGTGAGTTCGCGATGGGCTCCGCAAAAACGAAAACGCCCGCTGTGGGAGGACAGCGAGCGCTTCGATAGTCGTGGAATTCGGCAGGGAGGAGATTAGCCGCTTTCCACTTGGGCCGACCGGTACATTTGGGAGGAGATGTGTGCCGTTCGGTATCTTGGTGATTAGCCGATCGCTTGGCGCGCGATGGTCGGGATGTCGGCGCGGGAGATGCCGAGGTCATCCAACTCGCGCGAAGACAGGCGGTTGAGTTCGTTTTCTGTTTGGCGGATTTTTTGCCATTGGCGCAGTGTGCGTGTGAAGTTCATTGTCATATCCTTAAAGTCGATGCGGTGTTTGTTTTTGCTCTTGCATGCGAAAATGTCCCTTCTGGCCAACACAAGAATGCGTATATCCCGCATGCAAGAGCAAAAACAAACACCGCATCGACTTTAAGGATATGACAATGAACT
>JBCBHR010000367.1:0-2550 GCA_038525365.1 Pseudomonadota bacterium
GCCGCCGCCCTCCGCGTTGCCGCGGCTCCAAACCGGCGACCAGCCATCGCGCTTCAAAAGGTGCCTCAGTTCATAGCCGAGCAGGAAGTCGGGATGCTCGGTGTTGTAGCTTGCGCCGACGAGCATGTGTGTAGACTGGCCGGGCGGATGCGCGCCGCGCCCGTCATGACAGCTGAAATCCCGGCACCTTCCTCGCCCATGAATGTGCGCGATGAACCGGTCACCTTGTGGACGATTGAAATATTGCCCGCCAGAAGATTGGAGAGTTGCGCGAGGAACAGAGTGGGGCGCAGTTCGGTGGTCAGCACCTCGTTAAGGATCATTCCATGATCGTTGCGGGTTTCAGCGCGTTCGAGGATCATGGCATCAACGGAGACGTCGCGTTCACCGCCAGCTGCTGCGACGATCATGTCCATCGAGCCTGTCAGCTCTTCATCACCCTTGATGCCTGCGTCCTCAAGCGCCAGGCCCGCACAATAGGTGCCGATACGCTGCCACGCTTCCATCTGGCGCTGGTCACCGCGTTTTGGGATCTGCTCCGACCAGTCGATTTCCGGCATAGGGTGGACGGTATATGGCGCGAAGCGCTCCGTATCGAAAACAGGCGCGGCGCCGCCTTGAAGGGCGGCCCACATAGCCTGCGCACCGACGCCCAGCGAAGACGCAACTCCGATACCGGTGATGACGACTTTGCGTGTCATGTCAGCACGCTTTCGCAGGGTCAGGCGGCTGCGGCGCGCAGATCTTCAATCTTGGCGCAGAGGTTTTTTAGGACGAAGTACTCTTCGGTCGGAACCTTGCCGTCATTGACATCCTGCGTCCACTGCTCAAGCGGAATCTTGATGCCGAATTCCTTGTCGATGGCGAATACAATATCGAGGAAGTCGAGGCTGTCGATGCCGAGATCGTCTATCGTGTGGCTTTCCGGTGTAATGGTTTCGCGGTCAATCTCGCTGGTCTCTGCGATGATGTCGGCGACCTTTTCATACGTATCGGACACGGAATTTCCTTTTTCGTTGCAATGGCTTCGTTTCGCCCTGCTATTTGCGCATCGTCTAGACGTTTTGGCGGCACAAAAAAAGGGCGTTTTGGACCTAACCCACCGGATGCCCGGTGCAGCGCTTGACGTGGGTGGCCCAAACAACACATCTGCGCTTTGAACAAGTGTGAGGTTGACCGATGTTGCAGACAAAAAACCGCTTCCTGATCGAAGCGAACTACATTGACGGTCAATGGGTTGGCGCGGACAGCGGCGAGACCATGGCCGTCACCAACCCGGCCAATCAGGCCGCGCTCGGCACCATCCCTCTGAGTGGTGATGCGGAAACCACACGCGCCATTGAGGCAGCATCCAAGGCCTTTGCCGCTTGGCGCAAACGCACCGCATTGGAGCGCTCAAACCTGCTGATGAAGCTGCATGACCTGATCAAAGAGAATCAGGAGGCGCTAGCGCAATTGCTGACAGCCGAGCAGGGCAAGCCAATTTCCGAAGCGCGCGTCGAAGTGGGTGGTTCGGCGGCTTACGTGCGCTGGTTTGCTGAAGAAGGTCGCCGTGTCTATGGCGATCTTGTTCCGAGCCCCGTCGCCGATCGCCGTCTGATGGTGATCAAGGAACCGGTCGGGGTCGTGGGTGCGATCACGCCTTGGAATTTCCCGTCGTCCATGATCGCCCGAAAGCTTGGCCCGGCGCTGGCCGCTGGGTGCACAATCGTCATCAAGCCATCTGAATTCACGCCGTTTTCCGGATTGGCGTGGGGCCAATTGTGCGAGGAGGCGGGCATCCCGGCGGGCGTCGTGAATATTGTAACGGGTGACGCGGCTGCGGTTGGCAAAGCACTTTGCACCAACCGAGATGTGCGCAAGTTGAGCTTCACAGGCTCGACGCGCGTGGGCAAGCTGTTGCTCGCGCAGTCTGCCGACAACGTCCAAAAGGTGTCGATGGAACTCGGCGGAAATGCGCCATTCATCGTCTTTGATGACGCAGATCTCGAGCGCGCGGTTGCGGGCGGCATGGCCGCGAAATACCGCAATGCCGGACAAACCTGCGTTTGCACCAATCGGTTTTACGTGCAATCGGGCATCTATGACGCGTTTGTCGAGCGGTTGACCACCGAAAGCGCAGCAATGACGGTCGGCGAGGGCAATGGCGACGGTGTTGTGCAAGGGCCTCTGATCAACGAGCAGGCCTTTGAAAAGGTGCAAGAGCTTGTTGCCGATGCTGTTGCGAAAAACGGGGAGGTCACAACCGGTGGCAAACCCCATGCGCTTGGTGGCACGTTTTATGAGCCGACGGTGATCGCAGGCGCGACCCAGGACATGCGCTTTGCCACCGAAGAGATTTTTGGGCCGGTCGCCCCGGTCTTCAAGTTTGACACCGAAGTTGAGGCCATCGCCATGGCCAACGCGACCGACTATGGCCTGGCAGGTTTTGTTTACACACAAGATCTTGGCCGTGCGTTTCGGATGATGGAGGGTCTTGAATACGGGCTCATCGGCATCAACGAGGGCGTCATTGCCACCCCTGAAGCGCCGTTTGGCGGCGTCAAGCAC
>JBCBHR010000368.1:0-2539 GCA_038525365.1 Pseudomonadota bacterium
GGCTCTCTCGTCGCCGAGATCATGGCCGACGAGAGAGCCGACGCCGCCCTCGGTGACATGGTTCTCCAAGACGACCACGCCCTTGGACACCGAACCGATGTGATCGAGAAGCGCGTCTTCATCGAAGGGCTTGATCGTGTTCAGATGCAGATGGCGCACGGACACGCCGTTGGCCTCCAACGCTTTACGGGCGCGCAGCGCTTCTTCGGTGGTGATACCCGAGGTGACGATCAATACGTCATCGCCAAGCGCCAATTCGCGCATACGGCCAACGTGAATGGGCGTATCAAAAAGCCGGGGGATCGAGCCGCGCAGAACGCGGCAATAGACCGGACCGTCGATGGAATCGGCAGCCTCGCAGATGCTCTCCACCTCGGTCGCATCGCCCGTTTCGAGGATTGTCATGTTGGGGACGGAACGCATGATGGCCACGTCTTCAATGGCCTGGTGCGTCATCCCGCCCGGTGTTGTGATGCCTGGCAGGAACCCCATCAGCCGCACGTTGCGGCGCGGATAGGCAACTGACGCAATCAACTGGTCATAGGGGCGACGATATAGAAAGACGCCAAAAGAGTGGAGGAACGGGCGAAACCCGGCAAGGCCAAGGCCGCCTGCAAAGCTCATCATATTCTGCTCAGCCATGCCGAGCGATATGAACTGATCCGGATGCCGGTCGCGGAAGCCGTCGATCTCGCAGGACGAAGTGAGATCAGCCGACAGGCATAAAATGTCCGGGTTGCCCGCTGCAAACTTTTCAAATGCGGACGCATAGGGACGATTGACCATCTCGACCATGTCAGTGGCCTCCTTTGCCGTAGTCCACCGGCGCGACGCCGAGCTCCTCGGCGATGGCGACATTCATCTGCGCGCGCTCCTCTTCCGATTTGAAGCGAACATAGTGCAGGCGCGGGAAGCGCTTTTGCAGGAATGACATGCCTTTGGTGGGTGAGGAACGCGCCAGAATGATCAGCGGTTGGCCGTCATGCCGTTCGGCCTTCGCTTGGCGCATGGCATCCAGGTCATGGGCGTCGATTTCGAGGCAAACCGCGCCGAAGTTCTCAAACTTCGCCTTGATGTCCCGGACTTCCATGACGCTGTCCATTGCGCCGTCGCATTGCTGGTCGTTGACGTCCATCAGGGCCCAAACATTGTCGATGCCATGGTGCGCGCAGGCTTGGACTGCTTCCCACGTTTGGCCCTCTTGCACCTCGCCATCCGACATGAACACGCAGACCTCTCCGCTTTCGCCGCGGCGTTTGCGGCCAAATGCCAGACCGGCGCCCGTGGAAAGTCCGATGCCAAGGGTGCCGTTGTGCACTTCCATGCCGGGCGAATGTTCAGCGCCAATCATCTCCACCGACGAGCCGTCCTTGTTGAACATCTGCAACCCTTCAGGGTCCATGCGGCCAACTTCGATGAGTGTCGCATAGGCAACGAGTGCATAGTGGGCGGGCGCAATGAAGAGGCGATCATAATGTGGCTCAAACGGGCCGTTGTAGCCAGCGCCGGTGTGATAATCCGGGTTGTTGGCTGACGGCACGCCCTCGAATGGCTTCGGAACAGCGGGCAGTGTGGGCTGACCGAGGTTTAGCGCTTCGTTGTAAAGGAAGGCCAACTGTTCTGCGGCTGAGCACGCTTGGCTCAGATAGCCGCCCTTGTTGCGCATGGAGTGTTCAAAGACACGCCGCCGAATGCCAAGCGCCACATCTTCGGTCGTCTTTTCGTTGAGCACGCCGTGCCTCCCGCTCGCTCTTTGCCAAGGCAGTTTTCGGGTCTGGTTGACAATTGTCAAGGCTGGTTGGCATTTGAACAATGGCGATTTGGCGCGGTCTTTGGCCGCGAGCAATTATTGCATTGCACAATGCGTCAGCCTTGGCAAAATGGGCAGATGAGCGATGCACAGCCAACCGTCCTTGTCATCGATACCAATCCGACCCGCGCGGCCATTATCGAAGATGGGCTGCGTGCGGATGGTTATGACACGGTGCATGTGGTCACGCAGATGAACGGACTTGCTGCCCGTGTCGAGGTGATTGCGCCCGATGTGATCGTCATCGATCTGGAAAACCCCAACCGCGATATGCTGGAAGACATGCTGCAGCTGACGCGCGCTGTGAAGCGGCCGGTGGCGATGTTTGTTGACCGTTCCGACCGGCAGGCAATGGAGCAGGCGATTGATGCGGGCGTGTCGGCTTATGTTGTCGACGGACTGCGCAAGGATCGCATCCGCGCGATCATGGAAATGGCGATCAGCCGGTTCAACGCATTTGCGCGCCTTGAGCGTGAGTTGGAGAGCGCGAAGTCAGCGCTCAATGATCGCGGCACGATCGACAAGGCCAAGCGTCTGATCATGCAAACGCGCGGGCTTGATGAAGATGCGGCGTACCAATTGCTGCGCAAGACCGCGATGAACCAGAACAGGCGCATGGTGGACGTCGCCGAGAGCCTCATCATGTCCGCGTCTATTCTTGGAGGTGACAGCTAATGGCACTGAAGTCTCTTTCCATTGGGTTCATTCCGCTTTTGGACGCTTCCATTT
>JBCBHR010000369.1:0-2538 GCA_038525365.1 Pseudomonadota bacterium
GGCGGTGCACGCATTGCATAGGACAAGACATGTTCGAAAATCACAAAGTAGAAATTGATTGGGGCGGCCGCACGCTGACCCTGGAAACCGGCAAAGTTGCCCGTCAGGCAGATGGCGCCGTTTGGGCCACCTATGGTGAGACCGTCGTTTTGGCGACTGTCGTCTCCGCAAAATCCGCCAAGCCGGGCCAAGACTTCTTCCCTCTGACCGTCAACTATCAGGAAAAGACATTTGCAGCCGGCAAGATCCCCGGTGGCTTCTTCAAGCGAGAGGGCCGTCCGTCGGAAAAAGAGACGCTGACATCGCGTCTGATCGACCGTCCGATCCGCCCGCTCTTTGCTGACGGCTACAAAAACGAGACGCAGGTCGTCCTCACCGTCATCCAGCACGATCTGGAAAACGATCCGGACATTTTGGCAATGGTCGGTGCTTCGGCTGCGCTCACGCTTTCCGGCGTTCCCTTCATGGGGCCGATTGGCGCAGCGCGCGTTGGCTACATCAACGGTGAGTATGTGCTCAACCCGCACATCGACGAGATGGAAGAGACCGATCTCGACCTCGTCGTCGCAGGCACCAATGATGCCGTGCTGATGGTTGAGTCCGAAGCCAAGGAACTGTCCGAAGAGATCATGCTCGGCGCAGTCACTTTCGGCCAAAAGGCATTCCAGCCGGTCCTCAAAGCGATCATCTCGCTTGCTGAAGTTGCCGCCAAAGAACCGCGCGACTATCAGCCGGAAGACCTGTCTGAACTCGAAGCCACAATGGGTGGCCTGATTTCTGATGAGCTTCTCGAAGCCTATAAGATCATGGACAAGGCGGCCCGCTACGACGCAATCGATGCGGCCAAGAAAAAAGTCTACGAGACGCTGCATCCCGAAGGTGCGGACAACCCCGCTTGGACGGCTGAGCAAATCGGCAGCGCGTTCAAATCCTTGCAGGCCAATGTCGTTCGCGGCAACATCCTGAAAACAGGTGAGCGCATCGATGGACGTGACCTGTCGACGGTTCGCCCGATCGTGTCTGAAGTTGGCGTCCTGCCGCGGACGCACGGCTCGGCCGTTTTCACGCGCGGTGAGACCCAAGCCATGGTCGTCGCAACACTCGGCACCGGCGAAGATGAACAGTTCATCGACTCGCTGACCGGCACCTACAAAGAAAACTTCATGCTGCACTACAACTTCCCGCCCTATTCGGTCGGTGAAGCAGGCCGCATGGGCTCCCCGGGCCGTCGCGAGATTGGCCACGGCAAACTGGCATGGCGCGCTGTGCATCCCCTGCTGCCAGCAGCCGAAGACTTCCCATACACGGTGCGCGTGGTCTCCGAGATCACCGAGTCCAATGGTTCGTCTTCCATGGCCACCGTTTGCGGCACATCGCTTGCTCTGATGGATGCGGGCGTGCCGATCAAAGCACCGGTTGCCGGTATCGCTATGGGCCTCATCAAGGAAGGCGATGATTACGCCGTTCTGTCCGACATTCTGGGTGATGAGGATCATCTGGGCGACATGGACTTCAAGGTCGCTGGCACGGAAGACGGCATCACTTCGTTGCAGATGGACATCAAGATCGATGGCATCACCGAGGAGATCATGAAGATCGCGCTCGATCAGGCCAAAGGCGGCCGCGTGCACATCCTCAACGAGATGGCCAATGCGCTGTCTGAAAGCCGCGAAGAGCTCGGCGAATTTGCACCTCGCATCGAGCAGATGCAGATCCCCGTCGACAAGATCCGTGACGTTATCGGCGCGGGTGGCAAGATCATCCGCGAGATCGTTGAAAAGACAGGCGCGAAAATCTCCATCGAAGACGACGGTTCGGTCAAGATCGCATCGTCCTCCGGCAAGGAGATCGAGGCGGCAAAACATTGGATCCACACCATTGTCGCCGAGCCGGAAGTCGGAGAAATCTACGAAGGCACGGTCGTCAAGACCGCTGACTTTGGCGCATTCGTAAACTTCTTTGGCCCGAAAGACGGCCTCGTGCACATCTCGCAACTGGCCAATGAACGCGTCGGCAAAACAACCGACGTTGTCAAAGAGGGCGATAAGGTTTGGGTCAAACTCATGGGCTTTGATGAGCGCGGCAAAGTGCGTCTTTCCATGAAGGTCGTCGATCAGGAAACCGGCAAAGAGGTCGGCAAGGACGCGGAAGCCGCTGAATAAGCGTTCGCCGATTTGAATTCCACCGAGCGCGGGGTCATTCGTTTGGCCCCGCGTTTTTTTCGTTCCCAAGTAGAGCGTGACCCGAACAAATATGGCCTTTGTCACACCACTGTTTTTGCCCTTCGAGACCGGTGATCTGTCTCTGCCCGACGGTGATGTCTTGTTCTTCAATGGCGAAGTCCCGAGTGGTGTCGATGTATCAGCATGGCGCGCGCGCCTGACCGTCGTCCAGCCTTGGCGCGGTCAGTGTAATGCCCTGAAGGCTGCGGGATTTGCGGCGCAACCCGACGCGCAAGAGCTCGCCAGAGGCGGCTTTGCAGCCGCGCTCGTGACTATTGGCAAACACCGGGGCGAGGCCGAACTCGCCATCGGTCAG
>JBCBHR010000370.1:0-2497 GCA_038525365.1 Pseudomonadota bacterium
GGTGAGGTGCACCCGGCCATGCTGGCCCGTGCGGTTGCGACCGTTGATCACGTGATGAAGGGGCGGCTGACACTCAATGTCATTTCCTCGCCATTTCCCGGAGAAGACGCGCCCAGCGACTATCGCTACAGGCGCTCGCACGAGGTGGTGGAGATCTTGCGGCAGGCGTGGATGCGCGACGAGATCAATTATGACGGCGAGATCTATCAGCTGAAAGGCCTCAACACGGACCCCGTGCGCCCATACCAGCAAAATGGCGGCCCGCTTCTCTATTTCGGCGGCTACTCGCCGGACGCGCTGGAATTGTGCGGTGCGCAGTGTGACGTCTATCTGATGTGGCCGGAGCCCGAAGAACTGTTGGCGCAGCGCATGACGGACGTGCATGAACGCGCAAAGGCGCATGGCCGCACGCTCGACTACGGCCTGCGCGTCCACATGATCGTGCGCGACACGGAAGCCGAAGCACGCGAATACGCTGACCATCTGGTCTCAAAACTTGACGATGAGAAGGGTGCAGAAATTCGGGGCAGGGCGCTTGATGCGAAAAACTATGGCGTCTCGCTACAAGCCGCCAACCGCGACAAGGCCGATGATGGTGGCTATGTGGAACCCAACCTTTGGACCGGCGTCGGCCGGGCACGCTCTGGCTGCGGCGCAGCGCTCGTCGGCTCTGTCGATCAGGTCATGAGCAAGATTGAGCGGTACCAGAAAATGGGCATCCACGCCTTCATCTTTTCCGGCTATCCGCATCTCGATGAATGCAAGACTTTTGGGACAAAGGTTTTGCCGCAGTTGAAAACCTGCTCACTGCCCCATGTTTACGGTCGCGTGCCAAATGAGACACCGGCCACACCGCTTGGCGTTGGAGCGCGCCGCTGATGGGAGACACACTCATGGAAATGGTCGACTTCGGCCACGGCGTGCCGCCGTTGTCACGCCTGATCTACGGCGTTTGGCGTCTCGCTGACGACATGGACACGTCGGACAAGAACATCCGCGCCAAGATTGAGGCGTGCCTTGAAAAGGGTATCACGACCTTTGACCACGCCGACATCTATGGCGACTACAGTTGCGAAGCGCTGTTTGGCCGTGTGATCAAGGCCCATCCGGAATTGAAAGACCGGATGCAGATCATCACCAAATGCGACATCATGCTGATGTCGGCGAAGTTTCCGCAGCGCCGCGTAAAGCACTACGACACGAGCGCTGCCCACATTCGCGCGTCCGTGGATACATCACTTGGTCATATCGGGTGTGACGTGATCGACATGCTGCTTTTGCATCGCCCCGACCCGTTCATGGACCACCGCGAGACGGGCGCAGCGCTCGATGCGTTGATCGATGAAGGCAAAATCCGTGGTGTGGGCGTGTCAAACTTCATGCCGTGGGACATCGATCTCCTGCAATCGGCCATGAAACATCCGATCCAGACAAACCAGATCGAGATTTCGTTGGCGGCGCGTGACGGCTTCACCAATGGGCAGATCGCCAAAGCGCAGATGGACGGCAAGCCACTGATGGCGTGGTCGCCATTGGCGGGCGGCAGCCTGTTCATCCCCAACAATGAAATTGGCAAGCGCGTGATGCCCAAGCTCCTGGAGATTGGCAATCGCCATGATGTGGCCGCTGACGCTGTGGCAATCGCTTGGCTGCTTGCGCATCCATCAACGATCCTGCCGATCATCGGGACAAACACGCTCGAGCGCATTCGTCACATCACCGATGCGCTGAAAGTCGAGATAGACCGCGAAACGTGGTTTGAACTGTGGACGCTGGCCGCCGGTCAGGAAGTGCCTTGAGCCAAAACCCAACGAGTGAAAGGCGCACCGCCATGAACGCAGACGCACATTTGAACATCGACGCACTCAATGAGGCTGAGCTGAAGCGCGCCATGGGTTGTTTCGCAACCGGTGTCACAGTGGTGACTGCCAACCATGTGGGCGCTGATATCGGCATGACGTGCAATTCGTTCAACACGGTCTCGCTCGATCCGGCCATGGTGCTGTGGTCGATCCGCAAGGAAAGCGGAAGCCACAAGGCGTTTGTGGAAGCCGGCGGCTACATGATCAATATTTTGGCCGATGCGCAGCAGGAGACCGCGATGCAGTTCACCCGCGGCAGCCATGAAGAACGCTTTGACGGCGTGCCAGCCGACCGAGTGTCGACCGGTCGCCTGATGCTAACCGAGGCGGTCGCATGGTTTGATTGCGAGTTGGATCAAGTCGTATCCGCCGGTGACCATGACATTCTAATCGGCCGCGTCGTCAGCTTCGCATCAACAACCCGCGATCCGCTGATGTATCTGAAGGGGCGGTTCGTCGGGGCTTAGCTGCAAGCAAATGGGGCTGGCCGGTCGCTGCGGGCCCCCTTACCCCTCAATCTTTGCCCGTAAGTCGCGTTGTGCTTGCTCGTCGAGGGGGAAATTCCAGATGAGTGAGACAGCGACACACTTTAGCACAATCGGAATCCAGCCGTAGATGACGGCGAGCGAGAAGAG
>JBCBHR010000371.1:0-2487 GCA_038525365.1 Pseudomonadota bacterium
TCCTTGGCACCGTCATCGCAGCCTTCCTGTTGTCCGTGGTTGCCGCCTTCGTCGGCGACTACTTCGGCGCCACGTGGTCTACGATGACGTTCTTCCTCGCACTCTTCCTGATCCTGCTCGTTCGGCCACAGGGCCTGTTCGGCGAAAAACCGGAGATGGCATAATGACCATGGCTATTGAAGATACCTCAACGGTTCTCGCTGCGCGCAAAGCGCACAACGAAAAACTCGCGCTACAGGCGGACAAGACCCGGCAGACATGGTTCCCGCTGTCCATCCTGGCACTTTTGCTGGTGCTTCCGGCGTTGCAGTTTGTCGGCAACTACAACTACCTCCTGCACCTCGTACTGTTCACGGCCTGCTATGTGACCATGGCGAGCGGCTGGAATATTCTGGGCGGCTTTACGGGCTACATCAGCCTCGGGCACAATGTGTTCTTCGCCATTGGCGGCTATTTCGCGGGCATGATCTTTGCGCGCTACGGGATATCCACCATCGCGCTTGCACCGCTCGCGGCCATTGTTTGTGGTATTGCTGGCTACTTTCTTGGCCTCATCATGCTCAAGACACGCGGGCCGAGCTTTATTATCTCGTCGCTCGCGCTTGTCATGATTGTGCGCATTCTGCTCGACCACTGGAAATTCGTCGGCGGCGCGAACGGGCTTGCACTGCCAGCCAATGATCTGCCCGTCGAATGGTCGAAACTGCCTTATTACTACGCGTTCATCGTCATGGCGGCGTTTGCAGTCTGGGCCTCCTACAAGATCAAGCATTCCAAGTTTGGCTTGGGGCTGCGCGCAATATCTAAGGATGAAATCAAGGCGGAGAGCGCTGGTATCAACACACGGCTCTACAAGGTCTTGGCCTTCGCTATCTCTGGCGCATTTGTTGGCATGGCCGGTGCGGTGTGGGGCGAGTATCTGACCTACATCCGTCCGAACATTTTCACGATCATCCTGGTGAGCGTGTACATGGTTTTGATGTGCATCCTGGGCGGCAAGGGCACAATCGCCGGGCCCGTCATCGGGGCCATACTGATCATTGCGTTCAACGAGATCTTCGTCGCGACCCTTGGTGCATCAGAGATCAACATTCTGGCAACGGGCATGATCATGGCCATCTGCCTCCTGTTTTTCCCCAACGGCATCGTCGGCACGCTCGCCCAAAAGGGCAAGCTTCCCCGCGTATTGAATTGGGACTGACGCAGCCATGGCACTCGTTCTCTACAACGCACCCCAATCCACCTGTTCGCAACGCGTGCGCTATACGCTTCACGCCAAGGGGCAGGCCTTTGAAGAGCATAAGCTCGATCTATTTTCCGGCGACCAGCTCAAGCCGGATTACTTGGCCATCAATCCAAATGGCGTGGTACCCGCGCTGGTGCACGATGGTGCCAGCATCATCGATAGCGCGGTGATCATGGAATATCTGGAGGACATCCTTCCAAACGATACGCCGCTGCGCCCAAGCGATCCGGTGGAGGTGGCGAGGATGCGGGCCATGTTGAAATTCATCGACGAGGTCCCTGCCCCCGCCATCCGCGTGCCAAGCTACAATCTGGCCTTTCTTCCGCACTTTCAGTCGATGACGGAGGACGAGTTTCAGGCGCTTGCGGATTCCAAGCCGCTGCGCCGGGAGTTCCTCATGAAGATGGGCCGAACCGGCTTTCCGAAATCGGAGATGGACGAGGCGCTCGCGCGCCTCCAACGCACCATCAAACGCATGGATGACTGGCTCACGGAAAGCGGCGGCCCGTGGCTCATGGGCGCGCAGATGACCTATCCGGACATTTCAGTGATGCCGGTGATCGTGCGCATGGATGATATCAATCTGCACACGATGTGGAACGAACATCCGGCGGTCGGCGAATGGCTGGCTCGGATCAAACGCACGCCGCAGTTTCAGCAAACCTACTACCACGGCTCGTTGCTGACCGAAAAATATCCGCATCTCGCCAAGCTGCGCGATGAGCGCGTCAAGAAAGTCGCGTGAGGAGGCTCGCATGAACATTCACAGCAAACCGACGTCATTGATTGCACGCGAGGGCGATGTGACGCCGTTCGTGAAGGCTGCGATGGCCAATACGGATGATGCGCGGCTGCACGCGATTATGAATTCGCTTGTGACCCATCTGCACGCGTTCCTTCTCGAGACACGTCCCACCGAAGAAGAATTTGAAGCTGCATTGCGCTGGATCGTGGCCGTCGGTCAGGCAACCAATGACAGCCACAATGAAGCGGTGCTGGCGGCAGATGTGGTGGGCGCGTCCACGCTGATTGATCTGATCAACAATGACGGCATGCAGGGCGAAACGATGTCGGCACTGCTCGGGCCGTTCTACCGCGGCGAAGCCCCGATTTGTGAGAACGGCGACTGCATTGCCCGTGGCGCGACACCCGGCGAAAGGCTTTTCGTCTCGGGCAAAGTGCTCGATTGCGATGGAAATCCGATTGCTGGCGCAACGCTGGACGTCTGGCAGGCCTCACCT
>JBCBHR010000372.1:0-2484 GCA_038525365.1 Pseudomonadota bacterium
ACGCACATTGGCGGCTCTGTCGTTCAGACTTGGCCACCCCGAGCGCAGCCTCGGCGTTCTCGCGTCGGACCATGGAGACGAGCGCCCTTCAGTGGCGCGATTTGCCAGTTTCGTGACATCGGAATTTGAGAGCTTGAGCCAGCGCATCCAAAAGCAGGAGCAGAATTCACTTTGGCGCAGCTGACTGCCTTGGTCCGGATGTGTGCGCGCCACTTGCGCGTGGCCCAAAAAACTGTAAGACGCGCCAATCGCTGATCAGCCAGGAGCTGAACGGAGGTGGCATGCGTATTTATCTACGCATCCGAGAAAGGCATTGCCTTTCGTCCTCCGGTGTTCCCGCTCTCGATCCGTTGTCACGTTTCGGTCTTTCTCCCACACACCCTGTGGTTGGACGGTCGCAAGAGGCTTCGTCGCTGTTCGGTGGTGTGAAGAGAAAAGACAAGGACAAGACCAATTATGGCAATGTATGAACACGTGTTCCTGGCGCGTCAGGACATGTCTGCGCAGCAGGTCGAAGAGCTCGTTGAGCAATTCACCGGTGTGATCACCGAACATGGTGGCAGCGTGGGCAGAGTGGAAACCTGGGGCCTGAAATCGCTCCAGTACCGCATCAAGAAAAACCGCAAAGCGCATTTTACGCTCATGAACATCGAAGCCAATGGCGACGCAGTTCACGAGTTGGAGCGTCAACAGCGCATTCACGAAGACATCCTGCGTTACATGACCGTGCGCGTGGAAGAGCTTGAAGACGGCCCATCGGCCATGATGCGCCGCAATGAACGCGACCGTGAGCGGGATCGCGAACGTGGCCGTGGCGACCGCGGTGATCGTGGTGGCCGCGGTGGTGACCGAGGCGACCGTGGCGGTGACCGCGGCGACCGTGGCGGTGACCGCGGCGACCGTGGCTGATTGAAGGAGTAACTGAAAATGGTCGATATCAACCAGATCCCGACACGCCGTCCGTTCCATCGCCGCCGCAAGACGTGCCCATTCTCCGGCGCCAATGCACCGGCGATTGACTACAAGGACGTCAAACTGCTGCAGCGTTATGTTTCCGAGCGCGGCAAAATCATCCCGTCACGCATCACGGCAGTTTCCATGAAGAAGCAACGTGAACTGGCCAAGGCCATCAAGCGCGCGCGCTTCCTTGGCCTTCTGCCCTACGTCGTGAAGTGATGAATTGAACTTTTGCACCGGGTTGCGGCAAACGCCGCCCGGTGCGATCTTGAGTGCCTTCAATACGCCGGGTCGGACCCGGAGACACACAATCAAACCCGAGTTGGGGACGCCGATATCGTTCCCCTAACTGCTGCAAAAAGCGCAGGACAGCGAGACACCCGTGAAGATTACAGCACCGGACATTTCCGTTGGCATCCTGGCCGCTTTGGCGACCGCGCTCCTGTGTTTGGGCGTGGCGACGGGCTCCGGCTTGTCGGTTGTGCTGTTTTTCCTGTCCGCTGTTCCGTTGATGGTCGCGACACTTGGCTGGGGCGCTGCCGCCGGACTTGTTGGAGCGGTGGCTGCGGCTGCGATCATCGTGTTCGTGGCCAATTTGCAGACCGCGATCTTCATCGTCACCACGACGGTGATCCCCGCTGTGCTCTCCGGCTTCCTGATGAACTTGGCGCGCCCGGCGGACGAAATCGGCGGCCCTCAAGGCAAGATGGTCTGGTATCCGCTGGCCGACGTTATTTTCCGCATGGCGCTGATCACAGGCGCTGCATTCATCGTGGCGGGCTATCTCGTTGGCTACGGCCCCGAATTGGTCAATCCACTCGTCGGCGATTTCATCGTGCGCTACCGGGAGGTGAGCCCGGAGTTTGGCGGCTTCACGCCCGAAGCGCTGGAGCAATTCCAGTCATTCATCTTGTACCTGTTGCCCTTTGTGCAAACGGCGATGTGGCTGATCGTATTGGTCGGCAATCTGGCGGTCGCCCTGTTTGTCACGCGCCGGTCGGGCCGCCTGAAACGGCCAGCCGATGATTGGGCACTGGCACTGCGCATGCCACGCATTGCGGTCGCCATCTTTGCAGGCGCGATCCTGCTTTCCATGGCAAGCGGCAATCTTGGCCTTGCGGCAAATGCGATCATGGGTCCGCTCGCGGGCGGGTTCATGTTGGCGGGATTTGCGCTGATGCACGCGTCGACACGCGGCCAACCCTGGCAACCGCTGGCGATCGTCATCGTCTATATGGGCACGATCCTGACCGGACTTCCTGCGGTTCTGTTCTTCTTTTTCGGCATGTTTGCAACCGCGCGCCACATGCCGGTCACCGACCACAAAACCAAAAAGCCGCCGACCAAGAACGATGGCGGCGGCGACAATTCAAATAACTCCAACTCCTGAAAATTGAGACCACACAAGGACACACACCATGAAAGTCATACTCCTCGAACGCATCGGCAAGCTTGGCGGCATTGGCGACGAAGTCAGCGTCAAAGACGGCTTTGCCCGCAACTTCCTGCTGCCGGAAGGCAAAGCCC
>JBCBHR010000373.1:0-2476 GCA_038525365.1 Pseudomonadota bacterium
GATGAGGGCGAAGGTGTGCTGATCATCGACGATCTGACAGACAATGGGTTCCTGATAGGTGAAGCCCATATCCCATGGAAAGAAGATCCATGTGTCCTGGCTGACCTCGGTGATGAACGTGTCGACCAGAGGCATCCCCTTGGGCTTTGCGTAGACGGTGGCGAAGTGCGCCTTGGGCATCATTGCGCGCACAAGGCCAGCGGTTTTGCCAGTGTCTGTCAGATCGTCGATGATCAGCACACCTTCGCCCTCATCGGCGAGAAGGGCCGGCGAGACTTCCTTCAAGACCTGAATGTCACCCTGATTGGAATAGTCGTGGTAGCTGGCGACGCAGACGGTTTCGATGACGCGGATTTCCAATTCGCGCGCGATGACCGCCGCAGGTACAAGGCCACCACGGGCAATCGTGACGATTGCCTTCCACTCTTGCTCCAGATTGCCGACGCGCCATGACAGCGCTCGCGCATCGCGGTGGAACTGGTCCCATGAGACGGGGAACGCTTTTTCTGGAAGGGACATTGTTGGCAACCGATAAAGTCTGGGTTTGCAGCACTTAGCCCCATCGGTTTTGCCTTGCAATCGACAGACTCGTGATGCTTGTGGATCGCGGCTGGGAGTGCGTGCTTCGAAAGGGGTATCGATGCGTTTTCTTCTCAAGATATTCGCGGCGCTGCTTGCGTTTGCGTTGGTCAGTGTTGGATTGACATACGCCTACGTTGCGCGTGACCGCGATCCGCAAAATGCCGGTCTTCAAGCGACCCAACTGCCTCCGATCATCCCGTTTCGCGACTTCTTTGCTGACATGTCGGCGCAGTGGATGTGGCGCATATCGCCAGGCGGGACGCATGTGGCGTGGCATACGGCGACATTTGGCGGTGTGAACATTTCTGTCGCCCCCATTGATGACATGGGTCGCGTGACGACGATTTCGGTTGGTGCATTCGACAACATGTATTGGCACGGCGACGGCGAGCGCATTGCCCTTCTTATTGACCGGCGGCTGTGGGCCGTCGATCCGCAGTCACCCGCCCGCGATGATTGGGAAGACATTACGCCGCGCGGGTTTAGCCGGTGGTTCATTGTCCGGCGTCCGCAGTCGGCCGATGACGTGACGGTCATCGCCTCTAATGATCGTGAAGTGGAAGCCTACGACCTCTTCACGACCAACGCCGACGGCGGAAACAAAAAGACGCTGATCCGAAATCCTGGTGATGTGCGCTTTTGGCTTTTGACGCCGCAGGGCGTGCCCGTTGTTCGGTTGCGCAATGCCGATGATGGGCTTTTGGCTATAGAAACGCGTGATGGCCCTGACATGGAAACTTGGTCGTCCGTTGCGACGTATTCCGAGCGCGATGACTTCCGGCCCGTCTTGGTACCTGCGCATGGCGAGCCTTACTTCGCGATTTCAAACCGGGGGCGCGACAAGTCTTCACTTGTGCGGGTGAATTGGGAGACCGGGCAAGAAACACTGGTCGCCTCGGTGCCGGATGCTGACGTGACCGGGACGGTCGCGTTCTTCGAAGATGCAAAGATGCCTGATCTGGTGTTTGCGTCGGCATCGCAAACCTATGTGACACCGATGACCGAGACCGGTCGTCGGTTCATGGAGGCGCTTCCCGGTGATGGTGTGCTGTCGGCGATTGATTTGACCGCTGTGTCAGAGACCGAACGTCTGGTGTCATTCCGGCTGAGCCGCGAGGGCAAATTCTGGTCTGACTGGGTGTGGAACGTCGAGACCGGCGAAATGACGGCGCTTGGTCGCGGTCGTTTTTCGCGTCACGACGACATTCTCGCAAAGTCGGAGACCATTCGCTTCAACGCAGCCGACGGCCTGTCCGTCCCGGCGATCCTGACAAGGCCGGTGGTTGGCCCGAATGCGCCGCCCATGCCCACCGTTGTGCGCATCCATGGTGGGCCGGCGGCTCACGCATCGCCCGGCTATCGCGGCACAGATCAGTTTCTCGCCAACCGTGGTTATGTTGTCCTGTCCGTCAATTTCCGTGGCTCCACAGGCTACGGCAAGGCGTTCCGCCGCGCAGGCTATGGCGAAGTTGGTGGGCGCATCCAGGATGATATCGCGGATGCGGCGCGTTGGCTGATCGAGCAGGGCATTGCCGATCCCGATGCCATCGCGGTGATGGGCGGCAGCTATGGTGGCTATTCGGCGGCGTTGGCGATGACGCGCGATCCGGGTCTCTTCAAGGCAGGGATTGTCGATTTTGCGGTGCTCGACGTGCCCTATCAGATGGATAACAACCCCTATGGCTGGGGTCTCGCGCCGGATGAGATGCAACGCTATTTTGGCGATCCCGAAGACGACGATGACCGTGACCGCATGCGCGAAGTCTCGCCGATCACCCATGCCGACAAGGTTCATGGCCCCTTGCTGCTAACCCATGGCAAGCTTGATCGCGTTGTGGGGTTTGAGCAGACGGAGCGTTTTGCCGAAGCGCTGGAGGCCGCTGACAAGCCGCAT